>NZ_JBSFUB010000005.1:0-171382 GCF_053591575.1 Streptomyces altiplanensis
GACCCCTTCCTGGTCGCCGCGACCCAGAACCCCGTGGAGTACGAGGGCACTTACCCTCTCCCCGGTCACCCCTCACTCGTACAGCAAGTGTCGGATGCGGTCAGTGAGAATCGGACGCGGTCGGTGTGCGCGCGGCCGGTGCTCAGTGACCTGTCTCAGTGTCCTTGGCCTTCTTCGCGGCGGCGCTGCCACCGCTGCTCGATGCGGTCCATGACCGACCGTCGCTGCCGGGGGCGGCTGCGAGCGGCCGGACCGGTACCGGCGGGAGCAGGTTGCTCCCCCGGTTTCGGGGCCTTGCGCCAGCCGGTAACCGCGAGCACCGCGCAGCCGAGCATCACAAGGAAGCCCACCACGCTGACCCAGATCTGCTGTGCGACCATTCCGGCCATGAGGAGCGCGATACCCACCAGAAAGCCTGCGACTGCCTGGTAGACCCGTCGCCGGGTGTACGTACGCAGCCCGCTTCCCTCAAGCGCTGTCGCGAACTTGGGATCTTCGGCGTACAGCGCTCGCTCCATCTGCTCGAGCATTCGCTGCTCGTGCTCCGAGAGCGGCACGGGAGTCCTCCTACTCGTCGGTCGCGGGGGGCGACCGTTTGCGGCCCTTTCAGAATAGGCAGGGAATCGCCCCCGTGAAACCCGCCCTCTACGCCAATTCACAATCCGGGCCGCCACGCCGTCTCAGTTGCCTGAGGAGTACATTCCCCATTGGCTGATCCGCCATGCGCACGGTGTGCTCCGATCATACGGGGCAAGGCGGCCGATCGGGGGGCCTGTGGCGGACTCCATGTACCACTGCGTTGCTGATCAGCCGCTTCTCGTGCCGCGCAGGACGGTTCCTCAGCCGTCGCCGGGCTCCTGCTTCTGCCCCAGGACGTGCAGCTGGCTCGCGACGGAGTGGAAGGCGGACAGCTCGGCGGCCGCGGCCTCCAGCTTGAGCAGGGCGTCCAGGGCGCCGGGCTCGGTGTCCACCAGGGCGCCGGGCACGAGGTCGGCGAAGACCCGTACGCCGTGGACGGCACCGACCTCGACACCGGCCGCGCCGACCAGCCCGGTGAGCTGCTCCGCGGTGAAGCGCCGGGGCACGGGATCGCCCTCGCCCCAGCGGCCCGCCGGGTCGGCGAGGGCCTGCCTGGCCTCGGTGAAGTGACCGGCCAGGGCCCGGGCCAGAACGGCGCCGCCGAGACCGGCGGCGAGCAGGCTGAGGATGCCGGAGGGGCGGAGCGCGTCGACGGCGTTGCGCACACCCTCGGCCGGGTCGTCGACGTATTCCAGGACGCCGTGGCACAGGACCACGTCGTGGCCGCCGCGGTCGACGACGTCGAAGAGGCCGTGGATGTCGCCCTGCACACCGCGCACGCGGTCGGCGACGCCGGCCTCCGCGGCCCGGCGCTCCAGCGCGAACAGCGCGTTGGGGCTGGGGTCGACGACGGTGACGCGGTGGCCGAGGCGGGCGACGGGCACCGCGAAGTTGCCCGTGCCGCCGCCGGTGTCGAGAACGTCCAGGGCGTCGCTCCCGGTCGCCTTGACCTTGTGGTCGAGAGCGTCCTTGAGGACCTCCCAGACCACGGCGGTACGGAGGGAGGCGCGGGGGCGCATCGGGTCCGACACGGCAGTTGACTCCTCGGCGCGGTGCCGCCGCGGGCGGCGGGGCGGTGAACGGTGCGGGCGGTGAACGCCATGCCCACCCTATTGCCTCCGGGAACCGGTCCTGTCATCCCGCGTCCGGGTGGTCCGCTCCCTCGATCCGGGCCTGGGGAAGCACCGGATCCAGCGCGAGCAGCCGCTCGACCAGGCGCAGGAACATCGCCGCGTCGCGCAGCAGGTCGTCGGCGTCGCGGGCGCTCGCCGCCCCCTGTATGCCCGCTTCGGCGCGCGCCCGGCGGGCGGCGCCCGAGGCGAACAGAGCACTCCACTCGGCCAGTTCCGGCGCGATCTCCGGGAGGACCTCCCAGGCGCTGCGGATCCGCCGGCGCCGGGACGCGGTGGTCTCGGGCCGTCCACGGGCCGCGAGGACGGCAGCAGCGGTGCGCAGGGCGGCGAGGTGGGCCGTGGCGTACCGCTCGTTCGGCATTTCGAGGGCGGCGGCCTCGTCCAGTCCGCCGCGGGCCTGGGCGAGCAGGTCGAGAGCGGCGGGCGGGGCACCGGCCCTGCGCAGCACCGGGTGGACGTCGGCGGCGGGGCCGGCCGGTGAGGGGGCAGGGCCGGTGGCGCGGCGCCGGTGTGCGGCGGCTGCGGACGTGCGGGCCATGACGAACCTCCTTCGTCGCGTGACGGCTCTGTAGCCGTATGTACCCATCGTGAAGGGCGCCACTGACAGTCGCCGCTGACCTGGCTTTTTGCTTCGACCGCATGTTCGGGATAGTTTTTGAACTGACTGGTCAGTTCAAAAATAGGGAGGGCTTGTGGACAGCCCGCACGGGGCAGCCGTGGCGGCGGAGGACTTCGGACTGAAGGGTCCTCGCGGCTGGGTGTTCCGCGACGTGCGCGTCGCGGCGGAGCCCGGCACGCTCATCGCGGTCGAAGGACCCTCCGGCTCAGGCCGCACCTGTCTTCTGCTGGCCCTCACCGGCCGCATGCGCGCCACCGAGGGCCACGCGGAGGTCGGTGGCGTACGGCTGCCGAAGAAGATGGCCGCCGTACGCCGCATGAGCGCGCTGGGTCCGGTCACCGGCGTCAGCGAACTCGACCCGGCCTTCACGGTCGCCGAGCACCTGCGGGAGCGCGCGCTCCTCCAGCGCCGCTTCGACGGCTCGCTGCGCGCGCTGCTGCGGCCCCGCGCCGAGCGCGCCGCCGAAGCACGGGCCAGGCTCGACGCCGCGCTCGACACCGCGGGGCTGGACCTGGACACGCTGCCCAAGGGGACGCGTACGTCCGTACGGGATCTGGAGCGTCTCGAGGCGCTGCGTCTGTCCGTCGGGCTGGCGCTGACAGGTCGTCCCCGGCTGCTCGCCGTGGACGATCTGGACCTCAAGCTCTCCGACGCCGAACGCGCTCTGGCCTGGGAGCTGCTGCGCTCCGTCGCCCGGGCGGGGACGACCGTCGTCGCGGTGTGCAGCGAGGCGCCCGACGACGCGCTGCGGGTCACCACCGGCAGCGCGAGCGAGAACGAGAGCGGGACCGGGAACTCCGACGACACCGAAGAGGGGGCGGCCGATGCGCTCGCCGAAACTGGCCGCGCTTGAGCTCAAGCGGTTCGGCAGGGGGAAGCTGCCGCGCGCCGCGCTCGTCGCGCTGCTGCTGCTTCCGCTGCTGTACGGCGCGCTGTACCTGTGGTCCTTCTGGGACCCGTACGGCAGGCTCGACCGGATACCCGTCGCCCTCGTCAACGACGACAGGGGCGCCACCGCAGACGGACAGAAGATCGCCGCCGGTGACGAGATCACCGGGAAGCTGCGCGACAGCAAGGTCTTCGAGTGGCACGAGGTGAGCGCCGGCGAGGCCCGCAGGGGCGTCGAGGACGGCGCGTACTACCTGTCCCTGACCATGCCGCCGGACTTCAGCGAGCGGATCGCGTCCAGCTCGGGCGACGCTCCCGAAGCGAGCGCCCTTCAGGTGCGCACGAACGACGCCAACAACTACATCGTCGGGCAGATCTCGCGAACGGTCTTCTCCGAGGTGCGCACCGCCGCTTCGAAGAACGCCTCCCGCTCGTTCCTCGACAAGATCTTCATCTCCTTCTCCGACATCCATGACGCCACGCAGAAGGCGGCCGAGGGCGCCGACGGCATCAAGGGCGGCATCGGAAAGGCGAAGAAGGGCTCCGACGACCTCAAGGGGGGCCTCGACAAGGCCAAGGCCGGCTCGAAGGATCTCGTGGACGGTCTGGGGAACGCCAAGAAGGGCAGTGGTGACCTGTCCGGCGGACTGAAGAAGCTGCACAAGGGATCGGGCGATCTGAAGAGCGGTTCGCAGCAGGTGGCGAACGGCACGCAGAAGCTCGCCGACACGGTCAACGGCATCGCGGGAACCGTCCGCCCGTACCTCAAGGACAACGGCAGGACGGTCGGGGACACGGCGAAGTTCGTCGCCGACGGCACCCGGGTGGTCCGCGACAATCTCAGCAAGCTCGTGAAGGACGCGCCCGTCGCGGCAGAGGCGTCCCGGGCGGCCGCCGACGACCTGCACACCGTCTACCAGTCGCTCTGTGTGGACCAGCCGCTCGCCGACCCCGCCTGCCCGCAGCTGAAGAAGGCCGACAAGGCCGCCGCGGACGCGGCGCTCGTCGCCGCGGACGTCAACGACCTGGTCAAGGACCAGCGTGGCGACCTGACGCAGCTGGACAAGTACCTGGCCGAGCTCCAGCAGCAGGCGCGCAAGCTCTCGACGCGCGCTCCCCACCTCGACGAGGACCTGAGCAGCGCCGTCAGCGAGGTCAACGCGCTCAACGCCGGCGCCCGGAAGGTGGCCCGAGGCGCCGCCGACCTCAACACCGGCCTGGCCACCGCGAAGAGCGGTGCCACCGGCCTCGACAGCGGCATCGGCAGGCTCAAAACCGGTGCCACCGACCTGGACAGCGGCATCGGCGGGCTCAAGTCCGGTGCCGGTGAGCTGAACGGCGGCCTCGTCAAACTCGCCGACGGCTCCGGCGAACTCGCCACGGGCCTGCACAAGGGCGTCGGCCAGATCCCCGACTACGACGAGAAGAACCGCGACCGGCGCACCCAGGTGATGGCCGACCCGGTCCAGCTCGCCTCCCAGTCGATGCACAAGGCGCCCAACTACGGCACCGGATTCGCCCCGTACTTCATCCCGCTGTCCCTGTGGGTCGGCGCGATGGTGGCGTACATGCTGATCCAGCCGCTCAACCGCCGCGCCCTCGCGGCGGGGGCCTCCGCCTGGCGGACCGCTCTCGCGGGCTGGCTGCCGGTGGCCGCGCTCGGGGCGCTGCAGAGTGCCGCTCTGATGTCCGTACTCCACTGGGGTCTCGGGCTGCAGCTGGCGCGCGTCGCGGGAACGGCCGGTTTCCTGGTCCTCGTGACGGGCTGCTTCGCGGCGATCGTGCAGTGGCTCAACGCCCGCTTCGGCGCGGCGGGCCGCATCCTGGTCCTCGCCGTGCTGATGCTCCAGCTGACCTCGGCGGGCGGCACCTATCCCGTACAGACCAGTCCGGGCTTCTTCAACGCCATCCACCCCTTCCTGCCGATGACTTACGTCGTGGAGGGCCTGCGCCGGCTGATCACGGGCGGCGGTCTGGAACCGGTCTGGACGGGCAGCCTGGTGCTGCTCGCCTTCACGGTGGGAGCGCTGGCGCTGACGGCCGTCTCCGCCCGGCGCAAGCAGGTGTGGACGCTCGACCGTCTCCACCCGGAGCTCAGCCTGTGAGAATCGTGTCCATGGAAAGCAGCAGAACGCGCCGCGAGGTCACCCGGCAGAAGCTCTACGAGGCAGCCGTCACCCTCATCGCGGAGCAGGGTTTCTCCTCGACGACGGTGGACGAGATCGCCGAGCGCGCCGGGGTCGCCAAGGGCACGGTCTACTACAACTTCAAGAGCAAGACGGAGCTCTTCGAAGAGCTGCTGCGGCACGGCGTCGGACTGCTCACCGCCTCCCTCCAGGCGGCGGCCGACGAGACGGCGGAACGCGGGGGCACCAAGGTGGAGGCCCTCGACGCGATGATCAGGGCCGGCCTCGGCTTCATCGACCGCTACCCGGCCTTCACCCAGCTGTACGTCGCCGAGCTGTGGCGCACCAACAGGGCCTGGCAGTCGACGCTCCTGGTCGTACGGCAGGAAGCCGTCGCCGTCGTCGAGACGGTGCTGCGCGACGGCGTCGCCAACGGCGAGCTCAGCAAGGAGATCGACATTCCGCTGACGGCGGCCGCGCTGGTCGGCATGGTGCTGGTGGCGGCGCTCGACTGGCAGGCGTTCCAGCGGGAACGGACGATCGACGACGTCCACTCGGCGCTGTCCCTGCTGCTGCGCGGCCGGGTGAGCGGCCACTAGCAAACGGCAGCGGAAAAGCCGGTCCGGCGAGGCTCGATCCCCCCGAGCCTCGCCGGACCGGCGTTTCCCCGTGCTCCCCCGTGGGTCCCCCGACCCCCGTGTACACCCCCGCTCCGTCAGGGGAGCCGCGCCGTCTCCGCCGCCCCGTGTCGGCGGTGCCGGCGCTGCGCCCCTTCCGTGGTCCCCACTCTTCCGTCTGCGCGGGCCGGGGCCCATCCGCGCACCTACTCATCTCCCGCACTAGGTACGGATACTCAGACCTGCGCGTTCGACCCCAGTCCGGCCCGGCGACGGCTGGTCCCGATCACGTCCGTGTTCGTACTCCCCCACCCCTCCGCCTCCTCGCGGCCTCCTGAACGGGTTGTCGGTGGCGGCCGATACAGTCCCTGGCATGGCACGGATTGTGGTGATCGGCTCCGGGATGGGCGCGATGGCGTCCGCCGCCCGGCTGGCCGTCGCGGGCCACCGCGTGGCGGTGTACGAGCGCGCGGCGACGTACGGCGGCGCGCTGGGCAGGTTCGAGCGGGACGGCTTCGTCTTCGACACGGGGCCGGGACTGCTGCACCTGCCCGCCGTCTACCGGGACCTGTTCGTCAAGACCGGCAAGGAGCCCCTGGAGCAGTGCGTCGCGCTCACGCCCGTGGACCCCGCGAGCCGGCACCTCTTCGACGACGGTACGGATCTCTCGCTGCCCAACGCCTCGCGTGCCCGGGTCGTCTCCGCGCTCGACACCGCGCTGGGCGCGGGGGCCGGCGAGCGCTGGGGCGACTTCCTGAACCGCGCCCGTGACGCGTGGGACATGACCAGACGGCCGCTGCTCGAAGAACCGCTGCGGCCGGACTGGCAGGTGCTCGGCCGCGATCCGTATCCGTCGGTGCGCCGGCGCAGGGTGCTGCGGCGCGACCGGCAGGCGGCCACGGTCGGGGAGGTCGGAGCGTGGGAACTGGCGGAGCCCCGGCTGGCGGCCCTGCTGGACAGCTACGCCCTGGCGTACGGACTCGACCCGCGCACCGCGCCCGCGGCGGCGGCCGTGCTGCCGTACATGGAGCAGACCTTCGGCAGCTGGTACGTGCGCGGCGGGATGCGGGAGCTGGCGCGGGCGCTGTACGAGCGGTGCCTGGCCCGGAAGGTGGAGTTCACCTTCGGTGCCGAGGTGGCCGCGGTCACGGAGAAGGACGGCCGCGCGGCGGGTGTGGAGCTGGCGGACGGCACGGTCGTCGCAGCGGACTCGGTGGTCTTCGGCGCCGACCCCCGCGCCCTCGCCGGGATGATGCAGGGACGCGAGGTGTGGGCGCCGGGCGACGTCGAGCCGGGGCCCGTGCCCCCGGGCCGGTTCACGGTGTTCCTCGCGCTGCGCGGCGGCCGCCCGGACGGCACGGTCCACCGGACGGTGGTCCACTCCCCCGACGCCGGCGCGGAGGCGTCCGCGGCGTTCCGCGGTGAGCACGCCGAGCGCCCCACCGTCACCGTGCTGCGGCCCGACGACCCGCTGACGCGGCCGGACGACGCCCACGAGGCGGTCACGCTCACGGCGACCGTGGCCGCGCAGGGGCCGGTCGACTGGACGGACGAGGCGCTCGTCGCGCGGTACGCCGACGAGGTGGCCGAGGCCGCGCTCGCGGCCGTGCCGGACCTGCGGGAGCGGCTGCTGTGGCGCGAGGTCCGCACCCCGGCGGACACCGCGGCCGCGACCGGCGCCGCGGGGGGCTCGGTGCCGCCGCCCGCGCTGGCGGGGGCCGGGGGCCGCCATCTGCACGCGGCCAACACCACGCGGCTGCCCGGTCTGCTGCTGGCCGGGGGCTGGGCGCATCCCGGGGGCGGGCTCGCGCATGCCGGGATGTCCGGGGCGCTCGTCGCGGGACTCGTCGTCGAGGGCGACGGCTTCCGCGGCTCGCAGTAGCGGGCGTTCAGTAGCGGTACTGCTCGTTGTAGCCGGTGGTGTCGTAGTCGTTCTGGTACTGCTCCTGGGACGGCTGCGGGCTCCCGAAGGGCTGCTCGCCGTCGCGCTGCTGCGGGACCCACACACCGCCGGGCGGTGTCTCGTTGGCGTACTGCTGGTCGCCGTACTGCTGACCGCCGTACGGCTGGCTGCCGATGTACGGGTCGGAGTACGCGGCGTACTGCTGCCGGTCCGAGGCGTAGTCGTACTGACCGGCGTAGGTGTCCTGGCCGGCGTAGGTGTCCTGGCCTGCGTAGGTGTCCTGGCCGGTGTAGGTGTCCTGGCCGGTGTAGGTGTCCTGGCCCGGCCGGCCGTGGCCGGAGTGGGAGTCGTACACGTCGTACCCGGCGCCGAAGCCGTCGCTCCGGGGCTGCTGCTGTGCCGCGTACGCCGCCGCGTCGTACACGCCGTACTGCCCGGTCTCGTCCGGGAGGGGCTCCACGGACGCGTACACCGGCTCCGCCGGAGCGGCCGGCTCGTACTCGAGGTCCGACACCTGCAGCGTCGGCTCCTGCTCGACGGCCCGCGCACCGCGCTTGCGGCGGCGGCTCTCACCGGGCCTGCCGCCGATCGCCCAGCCCGTCGAGAAGCCCCGGCGGAACGAGAGCGTGACGTACGTCTGGCCGATGGCGAACGCGACGGCACCGCCCGCGATCACGTACACGGAGGGCAGCAGCACCCCGAGAACCACGCCCATGAAGCCGCTGAAGGCCAGCAGCCGCCATCTCAGCCGCGCCTTGTACTGCAACAGCACCTCGCCGAGCAGCCACAGTGCGACGATTCCGAATGCGATGTAGAGGACCGTCCAGCCGCCCATGCCCGCCCCCTCCTGCGGCCGTCGCCGCGGAAGGGAGCGGGTACGGCCGGTCACGACTGCGCGTGCAGTCCGAGATTCTCGTAGATTTCGAGCGTCGCCGTGGAGTTGTTGAGCGTGATGAAGTGCAATCCGGGTACACCCTCGGAGAGCAGCCTCGCGCAGAACTCCGTGGCGAAGTCGATGCCAATGGAGCGTACAGCCGCGGGATCGTCCTTGACCGCGAGGATCCGCTCTTTCAGCTCCGCCGGGAGCGTGGCGTTGCTGAGCTGCGGGAACCGCTCCAACTGCTTGACGCTGGTGAGAGGCATGACCTCGGGGATGATCGGGGTCTCGCAGCCGGCTGCCTGGACCCTGTCGCGCATCCGCAAATAATTCTCCGGATTGAAGAACATCTGGGTAATCGCGTAATCTGCGCCCGCGCGGCACTTGTCCACGAAGTGCCGAATGTCGGTGTCCCAGTCGGTCGAGCGCGGGTGCATCTCCGGGAAGGCCGCGACGCCCACGCAGAAGTCGCCGGACTCCTTGATGAGCCGGACGAGTTCGGCGGCGTACCGCACGCCCTCCGGGTGCTCGACCCACTCGCCCATCGGGTCGCCGGGCGGGTCTCCCCGCACGGCGAGGATGTTCCGGATCCCGGCGTCCGCGTACTGCCCGACCATGTTGCGCAGTTCGGCGACGGAGTGGTCCACCGCCGTGAGGTGCGCGACCGGGGTGAGCGTGGAGTCGGCGGCGATCTGCTGGGTGGCGCCGACCGTGCCGGCGCGGGTGGACCCTCCCGCCCCGTAGGTCACGGAGACAAAGCTGGGGGCCACCGCCTCGACCCGGCGCAGCGCGTTCCAGAGACTCCGCTCCCCCTTTTCGGTCCTGGGGGCGAAGAACTCGAACGAATACGAAGTTTTGCCGGTCGCGAGCAGATCACGCACAGTAGGCGCGTGATCCGTCCTGGTCGAAGCTGTGCCAAGGGCCATATCCGCAGGTTAACCAGGGCTCGGCGATGACCCAACCAGAGCAGGCGTTTTATCCGTATTGCCGGACTGTTGTCCACTCTGTGGACAGCCGTGGACAACCGCGGACAGCCGCAGGCGGTCACGGACGGCCGGGGCAGTTACACGGCGTACGCCCTGACCCTCTTCGCGAGTTCCGCCGCGGCGGCCGCCGGATCGTCGGCCTCGGTGATCGCCCGTACGA
The DNA here is from genome assembly GCF_053591575.1 of Streptomyces altiplanensis. Lineage (NCBI taxonomy): Bacteria > Bacillati > Actinomycetota > Actinomycetes > Kitasatosporales > Streptomycetaceae > Streptomyces > Streptomyces altiplanensis. The sequence goes on from NZ_JBSFUB010000005.1 coordinate 9,889, forward strand.
CCACGACCCTGCGGGCACCCGCGTCCAGCACCTCGTCGAGGTTGCCCGCGTCGATGCCGCCGATCGCGAACCACGGGCGGTCCTGGCGCAGCCCGGCGGCGTACCGGACGAGGCCGAGGCCCGGGGCGTACCGGCCGGGCTTGGTGGGGGTGGGCCAGCAGGGCCCCGTGCAGAAGTAGTCCACGCCGGGCTCCGCGACGGCCGCGTCCACCTCGGACTCGCCGTGCGTGGAGCGGCCGACGAGGACGTCGGCGCCGAGGATCACGCGCGCGGCCGGAACCGGCAGGTCACCCTGTCCCAGGTGCAGCACACCGGCGCCGACGGCGTGGGCCACGTCGGCCCGGTCGTTCACGGCGAGCAGCTTGCCGTGCCTGCGGCAGGCGTCGTCGAAGACCTGGAGGTGCTCCAGCTCCTCGGCGGCCTCCATGCCCTTGTCGCGCAACTGCACGATGTCCACGCCGGAGGCAAGGACGGCGTCCAGGAACTCGGGGAGGTCGCCCTGGCGCTTGCGCGCGTCCGTGCACAGGTACAGCCGGGCACCGGCGAGCTGCTCGCGCGCCGTCGTGGAACTCTCCGTGGACGTGGGCATGGTGGTGTCCCCCCGTGGGCGGGCGGTGCACAGGCCGGCGAAGGCCCGTGCACCGCGTGCGGTTGTGTCGTCAGTGATCAGACGGCGAGCGCCTGGGCTCGCCGCTTCACCTCCGTGCCGCGATTCTCACTCAGCGCCTGCGCGGGGGTGCCGGGCAGGGTCGGGTCGGGGGTGAAGAGCCACTCGAGCATCTCTTCGTCGGAGAAGCCGTCGTCCCTCAGGAGGGTCAGGGTCCCGGCGAGACCCTTGACCACCTTGTCGCCGTCGATGAAGGCGGCAGGCACCTGAAGCACCCGGTTCTCTCCGCGGCGTACGGCGATCAGCTGGCCTTCTTTGACCAGCTGCCGGACGCGCGTCACCTCGACACCGAGCTTTTCCGCGATGTCGGGGAGGTTGAACCAGGCGGGGACGAGAGCATCGATCTTTGCGTCAATCTCGGTCACGGGACAAGCGTGCCATCTGGGACTGACAGTCGGTAGTCGGGGCCTGCCGTGCGGCCCCGACTACCGGCCTAAAGGGTGGCGGTCTTGAGCGGGACGGACGGATCGGCGACCCGGTCCGGGTCCATCGGGGCACCCGCCGCGATGAGCCTGCGCCCCTGCGCGAGGTCGCGCGGCCGGGCCACGGTGAGCAGCGCGACCAGCGCCCCCTCGCGCAGCCAGCACACCGACCAGGCGGCGCCGACCGGGTCGCCGCGCCACACCGTCGTGTCGGCGTGGGCGTGGTGGCCCGCGTACTGCACGAAGCGGCCGAACTGCTCGGACCAGAAGTACGGGACGGGGTCGTAGTCCCGCGGTGTCTCGCCGAGGATGTCCGCCGCGACCGTGCGCGGGCCCTGGAGCGCGTTGTCCCAGTGGTGGACGAGCAGGCGTTCGCCGTAGCGGGCGGAGGGGAAGGAGGCGCAGTCCCCGACCGCGTACACGTCGGGGACCGAGGTGCGCAGGCGGGCGTCGGCGGTGACGGACCCGTCCGGGCCGAGTTCGATCCCCGAGCCCGCGAGCCAGGCCGTCGCGGGCCTGGCGCCGATGCCGACGACCACCGCGCCGGCCGCGAGCCGACGGCCGTCGGCGAGGACGACCGTGCCGGGCTCGACGTGCGCGACGCGCGCGCCGGTGAGGAGTTCCACGCCGCTCTCGGCGTACCAGGCGGCCATCGGGGCGGCGGCGTCGGCGGGCAGGGTGCCCGCGAGCGGCCGGTCCGCGGCCTCGACGACGGTCACCGCGCAGCCCGCCTCGCGGGCGGCCGTGGCGAACTCCGCGCCGATCCAGCCCGCCCCGACGACCACGATGTCGTGCCGCCGGCCGAGCACGGGCCGCAGCCGCGCGGCGTCGTCGAGGGTGCGCAGGAGGTGGACCCCGGGTACGCCTTCGCCGCCGGGCAGCGTGAGGGGCAGCGCTCCGGTGGCGACGACCAGCGCGTCGTACGGAACGGGGCCCGAGGGTGTGTCGATCTCGTGCGCCCCGGGGCGCACGCCCGTCACCTCGCGCCCCAGGTGGAGTTCGATGCCGAGCGCCTCGAAGTCGACGTCGAAGGCCGACTCCTCGGCGTGGCCGAGCAGCACCGCCTTGGACAGCGGCGGTCTGTCGTACGGCTGATGCGGTTCGGCGCCGATCAGCGTGACGGAGCCGGTCCAGCCCTGCTCGCGCAGGGACACCGCGGTCTGGACACCGGCCATTCCCGCGCCGACGATGACGACGCGCCGCTCTGTCTGCCTCTGCTCGCTCACCCGGTCACTGTAGGACGGCGCGTTCCGCCGCCCTCGCCGGGACCGGGGAGGAAGACCTCCGGCGCAGCGTCACAGGGGCAGCTGCTCGACGACGCTCGTCCCCCTGCCCTCCTGGGACTCCCAGACCCAGGTCTCCTCCAGCCGCACGCGCCCGTCGGGGAGGTCGACGACGGTGGACGCGCAGTGCCCCGACGAGGTCGTGCCGTCCTGCTTCAGCTGTACGTAACGGAAGTCCAGCGCGTCGCCCTCGCGCGTGCCGACGAGATGGCCCCGTACGACGTCGCCGCCCGCGTACTCGGCCCAGATCCGGCCGTCCTCCTCGTGGTACGTGAACCGGGTCCGTGTCCCGACCTGGCCGGGCGCCTGGTCGGCGACCGGCGAGAGGACGAGTCCGTCGAGCGAGCGGGCCACAGGAGTTGCTCCCTTACAGCGCGTCGGGGCCTGGCGTTAGGGTGGCCACCGTAAAGCACTCGCGGGAGCCCGGACGTACCGGGCTGAGAGGGAGGCTGGACGGCCTCCGACCGTACGAACCTGATCCGGGTCATGCCGGCGAAGGGAGGGGCTGGACGCCCATGCCGCGTACATCGTCAGACGTCCTCGTCGTCGGGGGCGGAATCATCGGCCTGGTCACGGCCTGGCGGGCGGCGCAGCGCGGGCTGCGCGTCGCCGTCGCCGACCCGCAGCCGGGCGGCGGGGCCGCACAGGTCGCGGCCGGAATGCTCGCCGCCGTCACCGAACTCCACTACGGGGAGCAGACGCTCCTCGGCCTCAACCTCGCGTCCGCCGAGCGCTATCCCGCGTTCGTCGCCGAGCTGGAGGCGGCGAGCGGGCAGACCACCGGCTACCGCTCCTGCGGCACGCTCGCCGTCGCGCTCGACACGGACGACCGCGCCCACCTGCGCGAGCTCCATGCCCTGCAACGCCGCTCCGGGCTCGCGTCGGAGTGGCTCACGGGGCGCGAGTGCCGCCGCCTGGAGCCGATGCTCGCGCCGGGCGTGCGCGGGGGCCTGCGGGTGGACGGTGACCACCAGGTCGACCCGAGGCGGCTGGCCGCAGCCCTTCTGACGGCCTGTGAGCGGGCCGGGGTGATCTTCCACCGCGGCTGGGCCGAACGGCTCCGTGTCGTACGGGAGAGGGCCGCCGGCGCCGTACTGGCGGACGGGACGGAGCTCACCGCCGGCCAGGTGGTGCTGGCGGCCGGAAGCCTCAGCGGCCGGCTCGCGGGCGTACCGCGGGAGGTGCTGCCGCCGGTACGGCCCGTGAAGGGGCAGGTGCTGCGGCTGGCCGTGCCACGCGCGTACGCGCCCTTCCTGAGCCGGACGGTGCGTGCCGTGGTGCGGGGCAGCCACGTCTACCTCGTACCGCGCGAGAACGGCGAACTGGTCGTCGGGGCGACCAGCGAGGAGCTCGGCTGGGACACGACGGTCACGGCGGGCGGGGTGTACGAGCTGCTGCGCGACGCGCACGAGCTGATGCCGGGCATCACCGAGCTGCCGCTGACGGAGACCCGCGCGGGGCTGCGGCCCGGCTCCCCGGACAACGCGCCGCTGCTCGGGCCGACCGCGCTGGAGGGGCTGCACCTGGCCACCGGGCACTACCGCAACGGGGTGCTGCTCACGCCGGTCACCGGTGATGCGATGGCCGCTGTCCTGGCCGGCGGGGAACTGCCGGACGAGGCGCGTCCGTTCAGCCCGCTGCGTTTCGCGCCGGCCGCCCCTTCCGCCTCCCTCCCTTCCTCCGTCTCCGTACCGCAGGAGCAGCCCGTATGACCATCTCCGTGAACGGCGAGAACCGTGAGGTCGACGCCGGTACGACGCTGGGCGCGCTCGTCGCGACCCTCACCCGGGCCCCTTCGGGGGTCGCCGCCGCCCTCAACGAAACCGTCGTACCGCGCGGGCGGTGGGGCGTCACCGTGCTCGGCGACGGCGACCGCGTCGAAGTCCTCACCGCAGTCCAGGGAGGCTGAACCATGGCCGACGACCTTCTGACCATCGGCGACACCACGTTCTCCTCACGGTTGATCATGGGAACGGGCGGAGCGCCGAGCCTCGACGTACTGGAACGCTCCCTCGTCGCGTCCGGGACCGAGCTGACGACCGTCGCGATGCGGCGGCTGGACCCGACCGTCCAGGGATCGGTGCTTTCCGTACTGGAGAAACTGGGCATCCGGGTGCTGCCGAACACGGCGGGGTGTTTCACGGCGGGCGAGGCCGTGCTGACGGCGCGCCTCGCGCGGGAGGCACTGGGCACGGACTGGGTGAAGCTGGAGGTCGTCGCCGACGAGCGGACGCTGCTGCCCGATCCGATCGAGCTGCTGGACGCGGCGGAGACGCTGGTGGACGACGGCTTCACCGTCCTGCCGTACACGAACGACGATCCTGTGCTCGCGCGGAAGCTGGAGGACGTGGGGTGTGCGGCGATCATGCCGCTGGGGTCGCCGATCGGGTCGGGGCTCGGTATCCGCAACCCGCACAATTTCCAGCTGATCGTGGAGCACGCGCGTGTGCCGGTCGTGCTGGACGCGGGGGCGGGCACCGCGTCGGACGCGGCGCTGGCGATGGAGCTGGGATGCGCGGCGGTGATGCTGGCGTCGGCGGTGACCCGGGCGCAGGAGCCGGTGCTGATGGCCGAGGCGATGCGGCACGGGGTGGAGGCGGGGCGGCTCGCGTACCGGGCGGGACGGATCCCGCGGCGGCATTTCGCGGAGGCGTCGTCGCCGGTGGCGGGGCGGGCGGTGCTGGACCCGGAACGCCCGGCGTTCTGACCGGCGGGCCGCCGCGCGGGCCTCTTCCCCGCCCCGCCCCTTCCCGTAAACGTAAACCAGGGGGAGCAGGCCCCGCCCCGGACTCCCCCGGACGCCCGCCGGGCCCCGGGACGGAGCCCCGCGGGCGCCACCCGCTGTCACAGCTCCGCTGCAATACCGGCCCGGGAAACCCACGCCTGCCGGAGGTGCCGGCGGCGGCTCGTAGACTCGCTCCGTGGATACGACCCTTCAGGACCCGCTCGTCGGGCACGTGCTCGACGGCCGCTACCGCGTCGATGCGCGCATCGCCGTCGGTGGCATGGCCACGGTCTACCGGGCCGTCGACACCCGCCTCGACCGGGTGCTCGCCCTCAAGGTGATGCACCCCGCCCTCGCCGCCGACGGCTCCTTCGTGGACCGGTTCATCCGGGAGGCGAAGTCGGTCGCCCGGCTCGCGCACCCGAATGTGGTCGGCGTCTTCGACCAGGGAACGGACGGGGGGTACGTCTACCTCGCCATGGAGTACGTCGCCGGGTGCACCCTGCGCGACGTACTGCGCGAGCGCGGCGCTCTCCAGCCCCGTGCCGCCCTCGACATCCTGGAGCCGGTGCTGGCCGCGCTCGGGGCCGCGCACCGCGCCGGCTTCGTGCACCGGGACATGAAGCCGGAGAACGTCCTGATCGGGGACGACGGCCGGGTCAAGGTCGCCGACTTCGGTCTCGTACGGGCCGTGGACACCGTCACCAGCACCACCGGGTCGGTCCTCGGCACCGTGTCGTACCTCGCGCCCGAGCAGATAGAGCACGGCACGGCCGACACCCGCGCCGACGTCTACGCCTGCGGTGTCGTGCTGTACGAGATGCTGACCGGCGCCAAACCGCACTCCGGCAGCACCCCCGCGCAGGTTCTCTACCAGCACCTCCACGAGGACGTGCCTGTCCCGTCCGCCGCCGTTCCCGGGCTCGCGGCCGGACTGGACGAGCTGGTCGCGGGCGCCACCGCGCGCGATCCGGAGATCCGTCCGTACGACGCCGTGGCGCTCCTCGCGCAGGCCAGGGAGGCGCGCGCCGCGCTCAGCGACGAGCAGCTCGACGCGGTGCCGCCGCAGGCCCGCGCGCAGACGCACGACGGCGCCGAGGACCGCACGAGCGTCATCCCGCGCGCGACCGGGGCCCCCGGCGGCCCCTGCGACGAGCCCCTCAACCGCACCAGTCGGCTCCGGATGCCCCCGCCGCAGTCGGCGGCGGCGCCCTCCAGGCGCGCCGTCGCGCCCGGGCGCGGCGTGCTCGCGGCCGTGACCGCCGTCCTGCTCGTCCTCGGAGTCGGCGCCGGCGTCTGGTACATCAACTCCGGGCAGTTCACCCGCGTCCCCTCACTCCTCGGCCAGACGGAGAAGGAGGCCACCGCGCGGCTCTCCGCCGCCGGTCTCGATGTGAAGGAGGTGCGGCGCGAGTACAGCAAGGCGTACGACCGCGGCACCGTCATGAACAGCGACCCCGCCTCCCGTGCCCGTATCCGTGGCAACGGCTCCGTCACGCTGGTCGTCTCGCGCGGCCCGGAAACCGTGAAGGTGCCCGACGTCGGGCGGCTGCCGCTGACCGAGGCCAGGGACAAGCTCAAGAAGGCCGGTCTGGCCCCCGGCATCGTCACCAGGACATTCGACGAGGACGTCCCGCAGGGCTCCGTCGTCAGTACGACTCCGCGCGCCGGCACCGAGCGGCACCCGGACTCCGCGATCGCCCTCGTCGTCAGCAAGGGCGCCCCCGTGGAGGTGCCCGACGTGACCGGCGAGAGCGTGGAGGACGCCACCTCCGAGCTGGAGGAGGCCGGGCTCACCGTGAAGGTCGCGCCCGGGCGCGTCACGTCCCGGGAGGAGGCGGGATCGGTCGTCGGGCAGTCCGCGGCCGAGGGCGACCGGCTCGCCGAGGGCGACACCGTCACGCTGACGGTCTCCAAGGGGCCGCGCATGGTTTCCGTGCCCGATGTGGTCGGTGACGACGTCGACGACGCGAAGCGCACGCTCCGGGAGGCGGGCTTCGAGGTGAAGGTGGACCGCCCCTTCCTCTCCTTCAGCGACAAGATCGCGAGCCAGTCGGTCGGGGAGGGCGGCAAGGCTCCGGAGGGCAGCACGATCACCCTCAGGACCAAGGGCCTGTAGGAGTCCGCCCGCGAGGGGCCGCCACCCGGCCGGCGGCCCTTCGCACCGGCGTCCTGGCATCCTTGATGCCGATGAGCAACGCACCTTTTCCCTCCCGAAACCCCGTCGGCAGTCATGTCCCCGTAGCCGGCGGTCTCGCCACGAACGGTCTCGCGTACGCCCGTGAGCTGGGCGCCGAGGCCGTTCAGGTCTTCGTCGCGAACCCGCGCGGCTGGGCGACGCCCACCGGAAATCCCGCCCAGGACGAGCTGTTCCGCGCGGCCTGCGCCGCCGAGCGGATACCGGCGTACGTCCATGCCCCCTACCTGATCAACTTCGGTTCGCACACCGAGGCGACCGCCGAGAAGTCCGTGGAGTCGCTGCGGCACTCGCTGCGCCGCGGACGTGAGATCGGCGCGCTGGGCGTGGTGGTGCACACCGGTTCGGCGACCGGTGGCCGGCCGCGTTCGGAGTCGCTCGCGCAGGTGCGCGCGTACCTGCTGCCGCTCCTCGACGAGCTGACGCACGACGACGACCCGCTGCTGCTGCTCGAGTCGACGGCGGGGCAGGGCTCCTCGCTGTGCTCACGCACCTGGGACTTCGGCCCGTACTTCGAGGCGCTCGACGCGCACCCCAAGCTGGGCGTCTGCCTCGACACCTGCCACATCTACGCGGCGGGGCACGATCTCGCGGGGCCCGGCGGGATGAAGCAGACACTGGACCTGCTGGTGGACACGGTCGGCGAGGGCCGGCTCAAGCTGATCCACGCCAACGACTCGAAGGAGGGCGTCGGCGCGCACAGGGACCGCCACGAGAACATCGGCTCCGGCCACATCGGCGCGGAGCCGTTCCGGGAACTGTTCGCGCACCCGGCGACCGAGGGCGTACCGCTGACGATCGAGACGCCGGGCGGCAAGGAAGGCCACGCGGCCGATGTGGCGCGGCTGAAGGAGCTGCGCGACTCCTGCTGAGAACCGCTGAAGCCCCTTGAGGAATACCCCCAAGGGGTATACGGTTCTGTTTGTCGACAGGAACCGCTGCCCGCCCCTGGAGGGCACGCCATGCAGCACGACGCACACACGCACGACATGCACCACGGCCCTGACGGTCACGCGGGGCACGAAAATCAAGCAGCCCACGCGGACCCCGTGGATCACGGAGCCCACGCCGGCCACGGCAAGGTCAGCTGGTCCATGGCCGCCCAGGCCACGCTCCACTGCCTCACCGGCTGCGCCATCGGCGAGGTGCTGGGCATGGTCATCGGCACCGCGCTCGGGTGGGGCAACGTGCAGACGATGGTCCTGGCGATCGCCCTGGCCTTCTTCTTCGGTTACGCCCTCACCCTGCGCGGCGTCCTCAAGGCCGGCGTCGGCTTCAGGACCGCCTTCCGGGTCGCCCTCGCCGCCGACACCCTTTCCATCGCGGTGATGGAGCTGATCGACAACGGCGTGCTCGCGCTGTGGCCCGGCGCGATGGACGCGCACCTCACCGACGGAATGTTCTGGGGCGTGCTCGCCTTCGCGCTCTTCGCCGCTTTCCTCATCACCACACCCGTCAACAAGTGGATGATCGGCCGCGGCAAGGGCCACGCGGTGGTCCACCCGTACCACCACTGACCGGAAGGCACCGACCGGAAGGCACCGACCGGAGGGCACCGACCGGAGGGCGCGGCCGCCGGGCCCTACAGCTCGGGGCCGTCCCCCGGCTCCTCCTGGTAGGAGTACCGCTGCTCACGCCAGGGGTCGCCGACGTTGTGATAGCCGCGCTCCTCCCAGAAACCGCGGCGGTCCGCCGTCATGTACTCGACGCCCCGGACCCACTTGGGCCCCTTCCAGGCGTACAGGTGCGGTACGACCAGGCGCAGCGGGAACCCGTGCTCGGCGGTCAGCAGCTCACCGCCCTTGTGGGTGGCGAAGATCGTCCGGTCGGAAGTGAAGTCCGCGAGCCGCAGGTTCGCACTGAAGCCGTACTCGGCCCAGACCATGACGTGCGTGACGCTCGGCGCGGGGGGCGCGAGTTCGACGAGCGTACGAGCGAGCACACCGCCCCATTCGGCCCCAAGCATGCTGAATTTCGTGACGCAGTGCAGATCGGCCTCGACCGTGGCGAACGGGAGCGCCGAGAATTCCTCGTGGTTCCAGCAGTGCTTGTCGCCGTCCGCCGTGGCGCCGAAAACCCTGAACTCCCAGCGGTCCGGCTTGAACTTGGGTACAGGACCGTAGTGGGTGACCGGCCAGCCACGCTGCAGCCGCTGTCCCGGCGGAAGCTCGGGCTGTGCTGATTCGTGATGTTCCCGGCTTTCCGGCTGACCCATGACTCCATGGTGACAGACCGCAAGGGGTGGTCATGACCAGGTCTGACCCTATTCGGGGCAACTCCTGATAAGCCTGCACTTACTGGACGCCTCCCATTCATGGTGCGAGGATGCGCGGACCTGCCCATTACCACGCTTGGAAGGAGCCTCTGCGATGCAGGGCGACCCCGAGGTCATCGAATTCCTCAATGAGCAGCTGACCGCCGAGCTGACCGCCATCAATCAGTACTTCCTGCACGCCAAGATGCAGGACAACTTCGGCTGGACGAAGCTCGCCAAGTACACCCGGGCCGAGTCGTTCGACGAGATGAGGCACGCGGAGACACTGACCGACCGGATCCTCTTCCTGGACGGCCTGCCGAATTACCAGCGGCTCTTCCATGTGCGGGTGGGCCAGACCGTCACCGAGATGTTCCAGGCCGACCGGCAGATCGAGGTCGAGGCGATCGACCGCCTCAAGCGCGGCATCGAGGTCATGCGGGCCAAGGGCGATGTCACGTCGGCGAACATCTTCGAGGACATCCTCAAGGACGAGGAGCACCACATCGACTATCTCGACACCCAGCTGGAGCTGGTGGAGAAACTCGGCGAGGCGCTCTACATCGCCCAGCTGATCGAGCAGCCGAGCAGCTGACAGCCGGCCGGGCTCCGGTCAGGCGGCTTCGGGGAGAGGCGTCCCGGTGAGCGCCGCCCCGCCCTGTTCGACCAGTGCGCGGCGCGGGCACCCGCCACGGCCCAGGAGCCCCTGGATCGTGCGTACGCAGGAACCGCAGTCCGTACCCGCTTTGCTGACCGACGCTATCTGGCGCGGTGTGCAGGCACCGGCGGCCGCGTGCTCCTTGATCTGCTGGTCGGTCACGCCGAAGCAAGAGCAGACGAACACGCGGTACACCTCCTGACGCGGGCCGAGGGGGACGACTAATCGGTAAGGTCAACCTAACCTTACCCGTCGCCCCCCGTACGCAAAAGTCCCGGACACGGCTGTGGGGCGCGGATCACATTCGATCCGCGCCCCACAGCCTTTTTCCGGTCCGGTTTTGCCGGTTCTTACTGGTCGCGGTACATCTCGGCGACCAGGAACGCCAGGTCCAGCGACTGGCTGCGGTTGAGCCGCGGGTCGCAGGCCGTCTCGTAGCGCTGGTGCAGGTCGTCGACGAAGATCTCGTCGCCGCCGCCCACGCACTCCGTGACGTCGTCACCGGTCAGCTCGACGTGGATGCCGCCCGGGTGCGTACCGAGGCCCTTGTGCACCTCGAAGAAGCCCTTGACCTCGTCGAGCACGTCGTCGAAGCGACGCGTCTTGTGGCCGGAGGCGGCCTCGAAGGTGTTGCCGTGCATCGGGTCGCTCACCCATGCCACGGCCGCGCCGGACGCCGTGACCTTCTCGACCAGCTCGGGGAGCTTGTCGCGGACCTTGTCGGCGCCCATGCGGACGACGAAGGTCAGCCGGCCGGGCTCGCGGTCCGGGTCGAGCTTGTCGACGTAGCTCAGCGCCTCGTCGACCGTGGTCGTCGGACCGAGCTTCACGCCGATCGGGTTGCGGATCTTCGAGGCGAACTCGATGTGCGCGCCGTCCAGCTGGCGGGTGCGCTCACCGATCCACAGCATGTGGCCCGATACGTCGTACAGGTGGCCCGTACGCGAGTCGACCCTGGTCAGGGCGGACTCGTAGTCCATGAGCAGCGCTTCGTGCGAGGCGTAGAACTCGACCGTGCGGAACTCCGCGGGGTCGGTCCCGGCGGCCTTCATGAAGTTCAGCGCGTTGTCGATCTCGCGGGCCAGCTGCTCGTAGCGCTGTCCGGAGGGCGACGACTTCACGAAGTCCTGGTTCCAGGCGTGCACCTGGCGCAGGTCCGCGTAACCGCCGGTGGTGAAGGCGCGCACGAGGTTCAGCGTCGAGGCGGACGCGTGGTACATCCGCTTCAGCCGCTCGGGGTCCGGGATCCGGGCCTTCTCGGTGAACTCGAAGCCGTTGACCGAGTCGCCGCGGTAGGTCGGCAGGGTGACGCCGTCGCGGGTCTCGGTGTTCTTGGAGCGCGGCTTGGAGTACTGGCCGGCGATCCGGCCCACCTTCACGACGGGCACGGAGGCGGCGTACGTCAGCACCGCGCCCATCTGGAGAAGGGTCTTGAGCTTGTTTCGGATGTGGTCGGCGGATACGGCGTCGAATGCCTCGGCGCAGTCGCCTCCCTGCAGCAGGAACGCCTCGCCCTTGGCGACGGCTCCCAGTCGGGCGCGCAGCTGGTCGCACTCGCCCGCGAAGACGAGCGGCGGATACGACTCGAGGTCCGCGATCACATCGCGCAGAGCCTCGGCATCGGGGTACTCGGGCTGCTGCGCCGCGGGAAGGTCTCGCCAGGTGTTGCCACCGTTGGGGGTGGTCTTAGCGTTCACGGTCACCTTGACAACATTACGTGGTCGGCCCGTCCGTCCATCCCTCGGCTCACCAGATGAGACGGGCCGGGTCCACGGGACGCGCGGAACGGCGGACATGCATGACGCGCGCGCCCGGGTCCGCTAGGGTTCGGAGCATGTTCGCGCAGACGACTCAGACCTGGTGGTGGACCGCTCATCCGGCGGCCCACTGACAATCGCGCGCACCACTGAACCGCGAAGGCCGCCCGAGAGGCGGCCTTCGGTGTTTCCAGAGGCTGTTCCTCTCCACTCGGCTCCGCGCTCGGGCTCCACTCGGACTCCCCCCGGACTCGGAAGGAACACCACCGATGCTCATCAGCGCACTGCTGGACGACACCCGCCCCTTCGCCCTCCTGCGCAGGCGGACCCCCGGCCACGACCACGACACCGTCGAGCTGCTGATCGGGGACGTGCGCGAGGCCGCGCGCCTCGCCGACGTCCCGGCCGGCTCCGGCGACCTGCCCGTGCTCGCGCTGGTGCCGTTCCGGCAGATCAGGGAGCGCGGGTTCGACGTGCGGGACGACGGGACACCGCTGAGTGTGCTGGTCGCCGACGAGGCGTACGCCCTGCCGCTCGACGACGTCCTCGCGCAGCTGCCCGCGCACGAGGTGCGGGTCGAGGGCGGGGCCTTCGACGTCGCCGACGAGGAGTACGCCGGGATCGTGCGGCGGGTCATCGAGGACGAGATCGGGCGCGGCGAGGGCGCGAACTTCGTCATCCGCCGGACCTTCGAGGGCAGCGTCCCCGGGTTCGGGCGGGCCGACGCGCTGGCGCTCTTCCGGCGGCTGCTCGCCGGTGAGCGGGGCGCGTACTGGACCTTCGTCGTGCACACCGGGGAGCGCACGCTGGTCGGCGCGAGCCCCGAGGTGCACGTGCGGATGAGCGGCGGGACCGTCGTGATGAACCCGATCAGCGGTACGTACCGCTACCCGGCCCAGGGGCCGAGCACCGAGGGGCTGCTGGACTTCCTCGACGACGGCAAGGAGACCGCGGAGCTCTCGATGGTCGTCGACGAAGAGCTCAAGATGATGTGCACCGTCGGCGACCGGGGCGGGGTCGTGGTCGGCCCGCGGCTCAAGGAGATGGCCCACCTCGCGCACACCGAGTACGAGCTGCGGGGCCGGACGTCCCTGGACGTGCGCGAGGTGCTGAAGGAGACGATGTTCGCGGCGACCGTCACCGGGTCGCCGGTGCAGAACGCCTGCCGGGTCATCGAGCGGTACGAGACCGGGGGCCGCGGCTACTACGCGGGCGCACTGGCCCTCGTCGGCCGTGACGCGGGCGGCGCCCAGACCCTGGACTCGCCGATCCTCATCCGCACCGCCGACATCGCACCGGACGGGCGGCTGCGGGTGCCGGTCGGGGCGACGCTGGTGCGCGACTCGGACCCGCACAGCGAGGTCGCCGAGACCCACGCCAAGGCGGCGGGGGTGCTGGCGGCGCTGGGGGTGCGCCCCGCGAGGCCGGAGCGCGAGGACGTACGGCCGGGGCTGGCGGACGATCCGCGCGTACGGGAGGCGCTCGACTCGCGGCGCGCGTCCCTCGCGCCGTTCTGGCTGCGCATGCAGGAGCGCACGTCGTCCCTGACCGGACACGCGCTGGTGATCGACGCGGAGGACACCTTCACGGCGATGCTCGCGCATCTGCTGCGCTCGTCCGGGCTCGACGTGTCCGTACGGCGGTACGACGAGCCGGGCCTGCGGGAGGCCGCGCTCGCGCACGGGGGTCCCGTGGTGCTCGGCCCCGGGCCCGGGAACCCCTCCGACGAGGACGACCCCAAGATGCGGTTCCTGCGCGGACTCACGGCGGAGCTGGTGCGCGAACACCGGCACGGGCTGCTCGGGGTCTGTCTGGGGCACGAACTGCTGGCGGCCGAGCTGGGCCTGGGGACCGTGCGCAAGCGAGTGCCGTACCAGGGGGCGCAGACCCGGATCGATCTCTTCGGGCGACCGGAGACCGTCGGTTTCTACAACAGCTTCGTCGCCCGCTGCGGCGAGGACGAGGCGGCGGAGCTGGCCGCGCACGGCGTCGAGGTCAGCCGCGACCCGGTCTCCGGCGAGGTGCACGCCCTGCGCGGGCCGGGCTTCGCGGGCGTGCAGTTCCACCCGGAGTCGGTGCTGACGCTGCGGGGCACCGTGATCGTGGGCGAGATGCTCGGTCAGCTCACGGCCGGCTCCGCCGGGACCAGGACGTTCTCGCTGCGGCGGCCCGCCGTGTAGTCGAGGACGTTCCCGAGCGTCGCCTCGACGATCTGGCCGACCGCGTCGACGGTGTAGTACGCCTGGTGCGAGGTGACCAGGACGTTCGGGAGGGTGACGAGCCGGGCCAGGGTGTCGTCGTCGACGACCTCCAGGGACTTGTCCAGGAAGAAGAGCCCGGCCTCCGCCTCGTACACGTCGAGCCCCACCCCGGTGAAGCGGCCCAGGCGCAGTTCACGGACGAGAGCCGCGGTGTCGACGAGACCACCGCGGCTCGAGTTCACGAGGATCGCGTCGTCCTTCATGGCACGCAGCTCGACGGCTCCGATGAGACGGTGAGTGGCGGGCATCAGCGGCAGGTGCAGGCTGACCAGGTCGGACTCGGCGAGGAGGCGGTCCTTGTCGACGTACTCCATGCCCAGCCCGACGCAGGCGGGGTTCTGGACGAGGTCCCAGCCGAGCAGGTTCATGCCGAAGCCGTGGGCGATACGGGTGAACGCCTCGCCGATCTTTCCGGTGCCGAGGACACCGGCCGTACGGCCGCGCATGTCACGGCCGAGGAGCCCGTCGAGGCGGAAGTCGAAGTCGCGGGTGCGTCCGGCGGCGCGCACGATGCGGCGGTTGACGGCCATCGCGAGGGTCCAGGCGAATTCGGCGACGGAGTACGGCGAGTAGTACGAGACGCGGGCGACCGTCAGGCCGAGCTGCCCGGCGACGTCGAGGTCGATGTTGTTGAAGCCGGTGGAGCGCTGGGCGATCATCCTCGTTCCGCCGGCGGCGAGCGCGCGCAGGACGCCCGCCCCCAGATCGGCGTTGACGCTGGTGCTGATGATCTCGTGGCCGGCGGCGATGGGGGCGGTGTCCTCGCTGAGGAAGACATCGAGACAGCGGATGTCGTGGTGACCGGCGAAGGCGTTCTCGATCAGTGGTCTCTCGTCGGACTGCACACCGAATGCCAGGATTTCCACGACGTCTCCCGGGAGGGGGAAAGCGGAGAGAGGGGCTGTACCGCGCGGACATCGCGAATATACGGCCCATGTCCTCGTCCCGCTCGGCCGAAGAAGCCCCCGGCCCCGGCGCAGAGCTCCGGGCCGGCCGTCCTGAGCCGCGCCGCCGCCTCCCCGGTCAGTGCTCCGGGCCGCGCGGAGCTGTCCCTTCGCCCCGTTCGGCTGGGCCGCACCGGGCGCACTAGGCGTCGTCGAGGCCGCGTTCGATCGCGTAGCGGACGAGTTCCACGCGGTTGTGCAGCTGGAGCTTGCCGAGGGTGTTCTGCACGTGGTTCTGGACGGTGCGGTGCGAGATCACCAGGCGCTCGGCGATCTGCTTGTACGAGAGCCCCTTGGCGACCAGCCGCAGCACCTCGGTCTCGCGGTCGGTGAGCTGGGGTGCCTTCGGCTCGTTCGGCGAGGCCGCGGGCGCCGGGTCGGAGGCCAGCCGGCGGTACTCGCCGAGGACCAGGCCCGCCAGGCCCGGGGTGAAGACCGGGTCGCCGGCGGCCGTGCGCCGTACCGCGTCGATGAGCTCGTCGGGCCCCGCGGACTTCAGCAGGTAGCCCGTCGCGCCGGACTTCACCGCTTCCAGTACGTCGGCGTGCTCGCCGCTCGCGGACAGCACGAGGACCCGCAGCGCCGGGTCGGCGCCGACGAGCTCCTTGCAGACCTGGACGCCGGGCATGCCGGGGAGGTTGAGGTCGAGGACGAGGACCTGGGGTCCGACGGCCTGGGCGCGGCGCACCGCCTGCGGCCCGTCGCCCGCCGTGGCGACCACGTCGAACCCCGCGGCTTCGAGGTCGCGGGCGACCGCGTCCCGCCACATCGGGTGGTCGTCGACGACCATCACCCTGATCGCCTGCTGCTGCTCTTCGCTCATCGCGCCTGTCCTGCCTTCCCCCGTGGAACCTTCAGTTCTACTTCCGTGCCCTGCCCCGGCACCGAGATCAGCTCGGCGGTGCCCCCGATGTCCCGCAACCGCCCTCGGATCGACAGGGCGACGCCGAGGCGCCCCTCCCCCTCGGCCTGCGCGAGCCTGCCCTCGGGGATGCCGGGGCCGTCGTCCCGCACCGTCACGATCACTTCTTGCGGCCAGTCCTCGACCAGGATCCAGGCCCGGGCGTCCTCTCCCGCGTGCCTGCGGACATTGTCCAGTGCGGCACTGACAGCCGCCGCGAGCTCCCGGGCCGCCGCCGCTTCCAGCAGGACCGGGGCGCCGGGCTCGGCGAAGGTGACCCTGGAACCGGCGTGCGGGGCGAGCAGGGAGCGCAGATCGCAGGGGCACCCGTCGCCCGTGCCGCCGTCCTCGTCGCCGTCGTCCACCTCGACCGTACGGACCACCGCGCCCTGCGCGGCGTCCTCCGAGGCGCGCGTCGCCGGTACGAGGCCGCTGGAGACCAGGGTGCGCAGGGCGATCTCCTGCTCCCCGGCCATCCTGCCCAGTTCGGCCGCCTCGCCGCCGAGGGCCGCGCCGCGCCGCTGCACCATGGCGAGGACCTGGAGCACGCTGTCGTGGATGTCACGGGCGAGGCGCTCGCGCTCACGGGTCGCGGCCTCGATCTCCAGGGCGCGGGCGAGGGTGCGCTCGGAGGCGCGGGCGACCTCGACGACGTAACCGATCGCGATGGAGGCGACCCACACCAGCAGGACGTTGTGGAGGGTGTCCCGGCTGGGGTGGCCGCGCTCGACGATGTTGGCGGCGGCGACGAAGGAGGAGGCGAAGGCCGCCCAGCGCCAGCCGCCCTTGATGGCGAACGCGAGGACGGAACCCGCGGTCCATATCGACGGCAGGGTGGAGCCGTCGACCTGCTGCGCGTGGAAGTCGGCGAGCGGGGTGAGCAGGATGCCGGTCAGGGCGACGGCGAGGTCGACGCCGAGGAAGCGCTTGGTGCAGCTCGCCGCGTTCGCCACCTTGGGGAGCGTGACGAGGGTCCAGAGGGACATCACCGCGAGGAAGGCGACGGCCACCCACGGACGCTCGAACTTCTCCCGGGTGAACACGAAGAGGAACACCGCGTAGAGCATCGTCAGGACGCGGTAGGCGGTGAGCGCACGCCACAGCGGCTGCTCGACCGACATGCGTACGACCCGCTCGCGCCGAGCCTTGGCCATCATCCCCATCCCCCCGGACGGACGCGGTTACGCGCCGCCCTGCTCCGCCTTCTCGGCCTTGGCGGCCTTCTCCGCGTCGGCGATCTGGCGCTTCGCCGCCGTCGCGTAGATGTCGACGTACTCCTGGCCGGAGAGCTTCATGATCTCGTACATGACCTCGTCGGTCACCGACCGCAGAATGAACCGGTCTCCGTCCATCCCGTGATAGCGGCCGAAGTCCAGCGGCTTGCCGATCCTGATCCCCGGCCGCATCAGCTTGGGCATGACCTTGCCGGGCGGCTGGATCTTCTCGGTGTCGATCATCGCGACCGGGATCACGGGAGCGCCGGTGGCGAGCGCCACGCGCGCGAGGCCGCCCGGTTTTCCGCGGTAGAGACGGCCGTCGGGCGAGCGGGTGCCCTCGGGGTAGATGCCGAAGAGGCCGCCGCCCCTGATGACCTGGATGCCGGCCTTGATCGCCGCCTCGCCCGCGCCGCGCGCGCCCGAGCGGTCCACGGGCAGCTGGCCGACGCCCTTGAAGAAGGCGGCGGTGAGCTTCCCCTTCACACCGGGCGAGGTGAAGTACTCGGCCTTGGCGATGAAGGTGACCTTGCGGTCGAGGACGGCGGGCAGGAAGAAGGAGTCCGAGAAGGACAGGTGGTTGCTCGCGAGGATCGCCGGGCCCTCGGCGGGAATGTTCTCCAGTCCCTCCACCCAGGGCCTGAAGGCAGCCTTCAATGGCCCTCCGATGGAGAACTTCATTGCGCCGTAGATCAACCGAGTGCCTTCCCTGTGTCTGTCGACAAGACCATAACCGGTGCGGGGCCTGCGCTCTCTCCGCACAAGGCCGCCCGACGGACCTGGTCGGTGTCGGTCCGGTCGCGTACGGTGAAGTACATCGTGCGCTCCCCCTTTCGCCGTCCAAGACTCATGAACAGGAGACCCCGGTGCCGGTCCTCCCTGGAGCCGAGCCGTTCCGCCACGAGGGCGGAGAGGTCGGCGTCCTCCTCTGCCACGGCTTCACCGGTTCCCCGCAGTCGTTGCGCCCCTGGGCCGACCACCTGGCCGAGCGCGGACTGACCGTCTCCCTCCCGCTGCTGCCCGGTCACGGCACCCGCTGGGAGGACATGCAGCTCACGGGCTGGCAGGACTGGTACGCGGAGGTCGACCGCGAACTGCGCGTGCTGAGCCGGCAGTGCAGCCAGGTCTTCGTCTTCGGGCTCTCCATGGGCGGGGCCCTGACGCTGCGCCTGGCCGCGAAGCACGGGGACGCGATCAGCGGGATCGCCGTGGTCAACCCGGCGAACAAGGTGCACGGCCTGTCGGCGTACGCGCTGCCGGTGGCCCGCCATCTCGTACGTACGACGAAGGGGCTGCGCAGCGACATCGCCAGGACGGGGGTGGAGGAGGTCGGTTACGACCGCGTCCCGCTGCACGCGGCCCACTCCGTGCGGAACTTCTTCCGGATCGTCGACTCCGAGCTGCCGCAGGTGACCCAGCCGCTGCTGCTCCTGCACAGCCCGCAGGACCATGTGGTGCCGGCGGCCGACTCGGCCCGCATCCTCAGCCGGGTCTCGTCGACGGACGTCACCGAGATCCTGCTGGAACAGAGCTACCACGTCGCGACGTTGGACCATGACGCGGAGCGGATCTTCGACGAGAGTCATGCGTTCATCGGCCGCCTCGCTCCACGTGTCGGGAAGAAGGGGAGCACCACCGGTGGCTGAGCACGACGCGGAGCCTGCGGGCCGCGAGGAGGGGCGGGAGCCGGACGAGACGGCGGGGGCGGCAGAGGCGGCCGCCACCGGGGCGCCCGCCACTGGGGCGCCCGCTGCCGGGGCGCCCGCCGGGCCGTCCGCCGGGCCCCCTGTCGACGAGGACGCGGCATGGGCCGCGATCGTCGCCGGGTACGGCGAGGAGCCGCCGGATCCGCCGGGCGCGAAGCCGTTCAAGCCGATCGAGGACCTCTTCCTGCCGGAGGGCGACGACGACCTCAACGGTGCCGGCACCGGCGCCGTCACCGACCGGCCGGAGAAGCCGCCGAAGAAGGGCCCGGAGGCCGGGGCGGACACCGGGACCGGGCAGAAGGACACGGATCCGGACCCGGACAGGCCGCTCGGCAGCTCCGTCGTCTTCGCCCCCGGCATCGGCGGCCCGCGCAACTACTCCCTGGCGGAGCCGCGCGAGGACGACCTCGACGGAAGCGACGAGGGCCACTTCGTCCCTCCGGAGCCGCCCCCGCTGCCGCCCGCCGACGCCACGGCCAAGTTCGCCTGGATAGCGGTCCTCGGCGGCCCGCTGCTGCTGCTCGTCGCCGTGCTGTTCCGGTGGGACATGACGTGGTGGCTGACGACGCTCGGCGTCGGCGGCTTCCTGGGCGGCTTCGCCACGCTGGTGGCGCGGATGACGCACGACGACGACGAGGACGGCGACGACCCCGGCCGCGGCGCGGTCGTGTAGGGGCTTTCCTCCGCCCCTTCCCCCGTGCCCTCACGCACTGGGCGGGCCCGGATCGAGCCCGCCCGGTGCGAGCGCACGCCCGCGCCTAGGCTGCCGGGACCCGCAGCGCCGCCAGCACCGGCAGGTGGTCCGTGGCCGCCCTCACGTCCGCCTCCGGGAGGTCCGGCGGGACGCCGCAGCCCAGGACTTCGATCCCCGGCGTCGCGAAGACCGCGTCGATGCGCTGGCGGGGGTCTTCCGGGGTCGAGGTGAACTCCCCGCCCCACGGCTTCGCCGCCCAGCAGTCCTGGAGCTCACCCGCCAGCCGGCGGAAAGTCCGCCCGTCCGGCCGGTCGTTGAGGTCGCCGCCCACGACCGCGTGCTCCACGCCCATCTCCCCGACGCGGTCGAGCAGCATCCCGCCCTGCGCGTACCGCTCCTCGCCCTGGAGGCTCAGGTGGCAGCTCAGTACGCCGAGCCGGGCACCCCCGATCCGTACCACCGCCGTCGCGAACCCCCGCTGGTGCAGCCCCGGCGTACGCGGCAGCAGCACGTCCTCCGTGCGCTCCACCGTCACGCGCAGCGAGCACAGCAGCAGCGGCCCCGAAGCGGTGGCTCCGCCGCCGAGCACCACCAGGCCGCTGTGGGCGGCGAGCCACGCCGCGCGCTTGCGCCAGCGGAAGAACCTCGGGGCCTCCTGCACGAGGACGAGGTCGGGCTCGCAGGCGGCGATCACCCGGGCCAGCGCCTCGCGGTCGTCGCGCATGGAGCGGATGTTGTAGCTGAGGACACGGATCACGGCCGAACCGTCCGGCTCGGTACGGGAAGCGGGCAGCGTATTCGTCGCAGTCCTACTCGTCGCCATGCGGATCAAGATACGGAAATGCCCGCCGCGCCCCAAGAGGGCATGGCGGGCACTCCGCACACGTACGGGCGTGCGGGCGTCAGCCCTGGCGGGCCAGGTCCGCCGCCCCGACGAGGCCGGCCTTGCCGCCCAGCTGCGCCGCGAGCACCTGCGCGTGCGGACGCCACTGGCCGCCGATGAGCCAGCGCCGGAAGGACTTGCGGATCGGGTCGAGGACGAGTTCGCCCTCGTCCGAGACACCGCCGCCGACGATGAACGCCGACGGGTCGAAGAGCGAGGCCAGGTCGGCCAGGCCCGCGCCCGCCCAGCGGGCCAGCTCGCGGAAGGAGTCGACCGCCACCGGGCAGCCCTGCCGGGCGGCCTCGCTGACGTGCTTGCCCTCGATGCCCTCGACCGTGCCGTCACCCAGGGCGAGGAGGAGCCGGGCGTTCTCGGGGGTGGCGTTGGCACGCTGCTTGGCGTACCTGACAAGGGCCCGCCCGGACGCGTACTGCTCCCAGCAGCCCTGGTTGCCGCAGCCGCACAGCAGGCCGTCGGGGACGACCCGGATGTGGCCGAACTCGGCGGCCACGCCGAAGCGTCCGCGGCGCAGCTTGTTGCCGATGATGATGCCGCCGCCGAGACCGGTGCCGAGGGTGATGCAGATGACGTCCTCGTGGCCCTGGCCGGCGCCGAACTTGTACTCGCCCCAGGCCGCCGCGTTCGCGTCGTTCTCGACGACGACCGGCAGACCGACGCGCTGCTCGACCTTGTCCTTCAGCGGCTCGTGCCGCCAGTGGATGTTCGGCGCGAAGAGAACGGTGGCGCGCTTGTCGTCGACGTACCCGGCGGCGCCGATGCCGACCGCCTCGATCTGGTGGCCCTTGCCCGCCTCCGAGACGGCCGCGCAGATCGCGTCGACGATGCCTTCGGCAGTCGACGGAGTGGGCACCTTGTGGGTGTCGAGAATGGCGCCCTCTTCGTCGACCACGCCTGCCGCGATCTTCGTGCCGCCGATGTCGACGCCGATGGTGAGTCCCATGTGTCCCTCAGTTTTCGGTCGAGCCCCGCTAGGGCAACCGTACCCGAGGCCCGGCTCAGTCCAGATCGATGTGGGTGCTCGACGAGGGGCCTTCGGGGCCGTCCTCGCCGTCGGCGCCGTCCTTCTTGTGCTCTTCCGGCTTGCGCTCTTCCGGCTGCGACGGGCCGCGGGTCCAGCGGCCCTCCTGGCCCTGGACGGCGGAGCGGTAGGCGGCGAGCAGCTCGTTGCCGGCCGCGGCCAGGTGGTCGAAGACCTCCGGGTTGCGCTCGATGACCGGCTCGACGGCGGACTTCGCCTGGCTGATGAACTGGCTGACGGCGCCCTGCGCGGCCATGCCGGGCAGAGCCGACTGGAGGGAGGCGACCTTGTCGGCGACGGCGTCGACGAGCTTGCGCAGCTCCTCGGCGGCGGACCCCGGCTGCGCCCCGCCGTCCTGGGCGCGGCGACGGGCCCTCTCGGCGGCGAGATCCTCGGCGCACGCCTTCGCCCACGCGTCGGCGTCGGGGGCCTCGGCGGGCTCGGGGGAGAAGGGGGCCCCTCCCATGCTCTTCGAGCCGTGGGGGAGCTCGGTGGCATCGCTCATGGCGGACTCCTGCGACAGGGGGCGGTTCGTACCGTACGTACGCCTCGTACCACTGACGTTACCCGAACGGCGGCAGGCGGTTCACTTGGTCTGCGGCCACAACCGGGGGTCCGGCGTGAACCGCACCTTCAGCACGCCGCCCGTCAGGCCCGCGCCCGAGACGTCGCAGCGGCGCAGGGCGGAGGGCAGCGGCAGGATCCGGCGGAACGGGCCCGCGTCGAGGACGAGTTCGTCGCCCCGTCGGACCAGGCCGATCTCCTCCTTCACGGCGCCGGGCAGCGGAAGGTGCCAGACGAGGACGCCGTCGTCGGCGAGCCGGTCCTCCACGGGCCAGGGCTCGTCCGCGTCCCCGCGCCCCGGCTCCACCGCGAGGGCCCCGTCCCCGGCCAGCGCGTCCAGATCGTCGAGACCGCGCGGGTCGCGGCCTAGGTGACGCACCTCGCGGACCGGCGCCGCCCGCTGCCACACGTCGCACCACTCGGCCAGACACTTCTGCTGCTGGGCGGAGAGCGTCGCGAGCCAGGTGTCCGGGGAGTCCTGCGGCAGCGTCCGGTTCGCCGTGACCGCGTCGACGCCGAGGCCGAAGAGGGCCAGTCCGGTACGGGCGGTGCGCAGGGCGTCGGCTCCGGCGGGCCCGGGCTCGGCGACCAGCCGTACGGTCGTGCCGGGGTCGGCGAGCAGGGTCTGGACGGCGGCCAGTTCCCCGTCCCAGCGGGCGGCCGTCTCGTACAGCCACTGCGCGGGCATCGGGACACCGGCGAGCTGGGCGAGCATGGGCCGCAGCGCGCGGGCCGCCTGCCGCTCGGGCGGCAGCAGCCGGCGCAGGTAACGGCGCAGCTGTTCGGGGAGGGCGAGGACGGCGAGGGCCGAGGACAGTGGCGGCAGGTCGACCACCACCAGGTCGTACGTTCCCGGAAGGCCGCCGGTGCCGTCGCCGGCCTCGGCGCAGGCGCGCAGGGCGCGCAGGAGGGCGAACTGCTCGCCGCCCGGGAGCTCGGTCAGTTCCTCGGCGGCCAGCCGGTTCGCGCCGAGCAGGTCGAGTATGGAAGCCGCCCGCTCCTGGAACGCCAGGAGCTCTGCGCGGGAGTGGGCGCCGGAGTCGAGCCGGGCGGCCCAGAGCCCCGGGGCCGCCTCGACGGGCGCGGGGCCGGTCGCCGTGCCCAGGACCGCGCCCAGGGTGTCCGTCGCGTCGGTGGAGAGGACGAGGACCTTTCCCCGGCCCCCCGGCCGCGTCCGGGAGGGGGAGGACCCGTCCCCGCCGCGTGCCGCCGCGAGGGCGGTCGCCGCGGCGACCGTGGTGCGGCCCGCGCCGCCGGGGCCGGTGACGAGGACCGTACGCATGCGGGACATCAGCCCTTCGGCTGGCTCGGGTGGCTCTCGACGCGCTTCTTCAGACCGGCCAGGGCGCGGTCGATGATGACCTTCTCGGCCTTGCGCTTGATCATGCCGAGCATCGGGATCTTGACGTCGACGGTCAGCCGGTAGGTGACCTCGGTGCGGCCGCCGTCCAGCGGGGCGAGGCTGTACGAACCGTCGAGGGCGCGCAGCATCTGGGACTTGACCAGCGTCCAGCTGACCTCGTTGCCACCGGTCCAGGTGTACGCGAGGGTGTGGTCGTCCTTGATCGCGCCGGCGTCCAGGAGCAGGCGCACCCGCTCGGCGCGGCCCTCGGCGTCGGTGGCCAGGACCTCGGCCTCCTTCACCTCGCCGGTCCACTCGGGGTAGCGGGCGAAGTCGGCGATCACGCCCATCACGTCGGCCGGCGCCGCCTCGATCGTGATGCTCGAGCTGGTGTGTTCCGCCATCGCTGTGGCTCCTCCAGTGCGGTTCCGGTCAGGGGACAGGGGTTTCGGGGGCATGTCCGCGTGAAGGCTACCGCGATCGGCCGGGGGGCCCGTCACCGCTCCGGGCTCACCACTCCAGCGCCCAGGGGCGGCCGGTGGAAGCGAAGTGACCGACGTTCACGCATTCCGTCGCGCCGACACGCATGCGCCGGGCCAGCGGCTGGTGGACGTGGCCGAAGAGCGCGTACCGGGGGCGAGTACGGCGGATCGCGTCGAGCAGGGCCCGGCTGCCGCGCTCGAAGCGGCGGGCGACGGTGTCGTACACGAGCTCGGGGACCTCGGGCGGGATGTGCGAGCACAGCACGTCCACCTCGCCCAGCGCCTCGACCTTGGCGGCGTACTCCTCGTCGCCGATCTCGTAGGGCGTGCGCATCGGCGTCCTGAGGCCGCCGCCGACGAAGCCGAAGACGCGGCCGCCGATCTCGACGCGCTCGCCGTCGAGGACGGTGGTGCCGGGCCCGGCGTACTCGGGCCACAGCTGCGGCATGTCGACGTTGCCGTAGGTGGCGTACGTCGGGGTGGGGAACGCCGCGAAGAGTTCGGCGTACTGCTTGCGCACCGCCTTCTCGGTGGCGGCCGCCCGGTCGATGCCCTCCCACAGCCTGCGGCCGAGCTCGCGGGCCTCCTCGAAGCGGCGGGCGGTGCGCAGCTCGACGATCAGGTCCGCGTTCTCCGTGCCGAAGAGATCGGGGAAGATCCCGCGGGAATGATCGGCATAGTCGAGGAAGAGCACCAGGTCACCGAGGCAGACGAGCGCGTCGGCACCGTCTCCCGCCCTGGCCAGGTCCCTGGCGTTCCCGTGTACGTCGCTGACCACATGGACTCGCATGACGATCACCCTAGGATGCCCGCCCGGGCCTGGGTAGAGGGGGTCGGACCTGCGGTTACTTCCAGGTTGCCGCCGGATTGGACTAGTCTGCGCGGAGCACCGCCGCGACGTGTGACGCAGCGAACATCTGGTCTTACCCCCCTATCGGGAACCGACTACTGATGGGTAACGTCCGGGCAGTCCAAATGTGCTCACCCCACTGAGCACCTGCCCGGTCTTGGACCGCAGTCGACGCGCACACCGACGTGGCGCCGGCGCCCGATGAGGAGCAGCAGTTTTGCGCGAGTTCAGCCTTCCGGCCCTGTACGAGGTCCCCTCGGACGGCAACCTGACAGATCTCATCCGCCGCAACGCCACGCAGCACCCAGAAGTGGCGGTCATGAGCCGCAAGGTCGGGGGCGCCTGGACCGATGTCAACGCCACCGAGTTCCTCGCCGAGGTCCGCGCCGCCGCCAAGGGCCTGATCGCGGCCGGCGTGCGGCCGGGAGACCGGGTCGCCCTGATGTCCCGCACCCGCTACGAGTGGGTGCAGCTGGACTTCGCGATCTGGAGCGCGGGCGCGGTGACCGTGCCGGTGTACGAGACCAGCTCCGCCGAGCAGGTGCAGTGGATCCTGGGCGACTCCGGCGCGGTGGCCGTGATCGTCGAGAGCGGCGCGCACGCCGCCGCCGTCGAGTCCGTACGCGACCGGCTGCCCGCCCTGGAGCACGTCTGGCAGATCGACGGGGGCGCCGTGGAGGACCTGTGCGCCTCGGGCGCCGGGGTCACGGACGAGACGGTCGACGAGCGCAGCGCGAGCGCCAAGGCGGACGACCCGGCCACGATCGTCTACACCTCCGGCACCACCGGCCGCCCCAAGGGCTGCGTGCTCACGCACCGCAGCTTCTTCGCGGAGTGCGGCAACGTCGTCGAGCGCCTGAAGCCGCTGTTCCGTACGGGCGAGTGCTCCGTACTGCTCTTCCTGCCGGCCGCGCACGTCTTCGGCCGGCTGGTCGAGGTGGCGTCGGTGATGGCGCCGATCAAACTCGGCTGCGTACCGGACATCAAGAACCTCACCGACGAACTCGCCTCCTTCCGGCCGACGATGGTCCTCGGTGTGCCGCGCGTCTTCGAGAAGGTCTACAACTCGGCCCGCGCCAAGGCGCAGGCGGACGGCAAGGGCAAGATCTTCGACAAGGCCGCGGACACCGCGATCGCCTACAGCCGCGCGATCGGCACCCCGCAGGGCCCGTCCTTCGGCCTGAAGCTCAAGCACAAGGTCTTCGACAAGCTGGTCTACAGCAAGCTGCGCGCGGTGCTCGGCGGCCGCGGCGAGTACGCGATCTCCGGCGGCGCCCCGCTGGGCGAGCGCCTCGGCCACTTCTTCCGCGGCATCGGCTTCACCGTCCTCGAGGGGTACGGCCTGACCGAGTCGTGCGCGGCCACCGCCTTCAACCCGTGGAACCGGCAGAAGATCGGTACGGTCGGCCAGCCGCTGCCGGGTTCGGTCGTGCGGATAGCGGACGACGGCGAGGTGCTGCTCCACGGCGAGCACCTCTTCTCCGGCTACTGGAACAACGAGAGCGCCACCGTCGAGGCGCTGACCGACGGCTGGTTCCACACCGGCGACATCGGCACGCTGGACGAGGACGGCTACCTCGCGATCACCGGCCGCAAGAAGGAGATCATCGTCACGGCGGGCGGCAAGAACGTCGCCCCCGCGGTGATCGAGGACCGCATCCGGGCGCACGCGCTGGTCGCGGAGTGCATGGTGGTGGGCGACGGGCGGCCGTTCGTGGGCGCGCTGGTCACCCTCGACGAGGAGTTCCTCGGCCGCTGGGCCGCCGAGAACGGCAAGCCGGCCGGTTCGACCGCGACGGCGCTGCGCGAGGACCCCGAGCTGCTCGCGGTCGTCCAGCAGGCGGTGAACGACGGCAACGCGGCGGTGTCGAAGGCCGAGTCGGTGCGCAAGTTCCGCGTGCTGGCGGCCCAGTTCACCGAAGAGGCCGGACACATCACGCCGTCGCTCAAGCTGAAGCGCAACGTGGTGGCGAAGGACTTCGCCGACGAGATCGAGGCGCTCTACCGGAGCTGACGGCCCGGCGCCGGTGGAGTCCCGGAACCGGGCCTCCACCGGCCGCCCCGCACGGCGTCGCCCCCCAGCCTCCGGCCCCCACCGCCTCATTGCCTCACAGCAATGCCTTCAGTTCCTCCGCGAGCAGGTCCCAGCGCCACTTCTCCTCGACCCACTCCCGGCCCCGCTCCCCCATCCGCCGCCGCAGCTGCGGGTCCTGGAGCAGCGCGACGATCCGCTCCGCGGACTCCTCGGCCGCGGCCTCAGCGGGCCCGCCGCGCACCACCCAGCCCGTCTCCCCGTCCAGTACGGCGTCGGGCGCCCCGCCCGAGTCGCCCGCCACCACCGGCAGTCCGGTCGCCGACGCCTCCAGGTAGACGATGCCGAGCCCTTCGACGTCGAGCCCGCCCCGGCGCGTACGGCACGGCATCGCGAAGACGTCGCCCGCGCCGAAGTGCGCCGGCAGCTCCGCCCACGGCACCGGCCCGGTGAAGCGCACCGAGCCGGCGACACCGGTCTCGGCGGCCAGCTTCCTCAGCTCCTTGGCGTACGGCCCGCCGCCCACGACCAGCAGCACCGCGTCGGGCACCTCGCGCAGGATCCGGGGCATCGCCAGGATCAGCGTGTCCTGGCCCTTGCGCGGCACCAGGCGGGACACGCACACCACCACGGGTCGGCCGGCGAGCCCGAGCCGCTCACGGACCGCGTCGCCGCCGGAGCCGGGGTGGAAGGTCTTCTCGTCGACGCCGGGCGGCAGCTGGACCATGCGCGCGGCGGCCTCGGGCGTGAGCGCGGCCGCGATCCGCGAGCGGGTGTACTCGCCGAGATAGGTGATCGTGTCCGTACCCTCGCCGATCCTGCGCAGCAGCTGCCGGGAGGCGGGCAGCTGGGCCCAGCCCGCCTCGTGGCCGTGCGTGGTGGCGACGATCCGCTCCGCTCCCGCCCTGCGCAGGGCGGGAGCCATCAGTCCGAGCGGCGCGGCCGCCCCGAACCACACGGACCCGCAGCCGTGTTCGCGCAGCAGCCCGGCCGCGCGCCGGGTGACGCGCGGCGTCGGCAGCAGCATCGTCGTCCGGTCGCGTACGACGGTGAACGGCTGCTCGGCGTCGAAGGCCGCGGTGGCCGCCGCGCCCTCGCTGCCGCGCTTCCAGGTGGAGGCGTAGACGACGAGCTGCTCGGGGTCCAGGCGCAGCGCCATGTTGTGCAGGAACGCCTGGATGCCGCCGGGGCGGGGCGGGAAGTCGTTGGTCACGATCAAGGTCTTGTGCATCGCCGCCGACAGTACCGAACGGCCCGGCCCGCCGGCGCGACAGGCCGGGCACCGCACCCCGCGGAGCCTCTCCCCCGACCGCCCCGCCCCGGCTCCGCGGTTACGCGAGCCGCTCCCGCACGTACGCGCGCCACCGCGCCGTGAAGTCCTCCGGAGTCGTGTCCAGCACCTCGTGCATCGCCTTCTCGACCGCGCCCTCGCGCCGCCCGTGCCCGCCGACCGCCCGGTAGAAGGCCGTCAGCCTCTCCTCGCCCCACTCCTGCGCGATCAGCGCACAGGCCAGCCAGCCGCCCTCGTACGAGCGCGCCAGCGTGTCCGTGTCCGCGCCCGAGCCGAAGCCGAACTCCTGGTCCGTCGGCAGTGCGGCGGGCAGGTCCTTCTTCCGCACGGCCCGCCCGAGCTCGGGGGCGGCCTCGCTGGCGGTGCGCCCGGTCTCCCGGTACGCCGCCCAGTCGGCGAAGCCCTCCGAGAGCCACATCGGGGTGGCGGCCGAGGTGTCGGCACGGGTGGCGACGTGGGCGGCCTCGTGGGTGAGGACGATCTGCTGTCCGAAGCCGCCGAGCAGCGCGTACGCCTCGGGGTTGACGATCACCCGGTCCGCCGGCGCGGCTCCCGAGCCGCCCGTCTTCCCGGTGGTGACGGCCGCGATGCCCCGGTACCCGGCCGCCGGAGCGCCGAGCAGCGAGCCCATGGAGTCGAGCGAGGGGGGCACCAGGACCACCAGGCGCCGCGCCCACCGGCCCGGCCAGGCCCGGTCCGCCGCCTGCACCGCGCGGTCGGCTGCGTCCGCCATGGCGCGCAGCCGCTGCTCGTCCTGGCCGGCGCCGAGGACCAGGCTGCGTGCGCCGCGTACGACCGTGACCTCGCCCTGCTCCCAGAACTGGCGCCCGCCGCCGCTGCCCGGGTGCTCGGCGGCGACGTACCAGCGCCCGTCCCGCCGGACCAGGTCCAGCCGTTCGGCCGCCTTCACTGGCGCGTCGTCGTACCCGTCGAACCGGTAGCGCAGCTCGACCTCGGCGGTGGCGCGTTCCGCGCCCGTACGGTCGAGGGCGGTCAGCCGGTACTCCCAGGAGCGCAGCGGCACCTGCGCGAGGTTCGCGAACTCCCTGCGCCCCGCCGCCCGCAGGCTCGCCGCCGCCGGGTCGAGGGCGGCGAGATACGCGCTCTCGTCACGGTCGACGACGGCCGCCGCCCTGCGGTCCAGTGCCCGCCGGATGTCCTGGGCCGCGGTGTCCGCCGGCTCCCCGGGGGCCGCGCACCCGGACACGAGCAGGAGCGCGGCGAGGAGCGCGGCGGGGCCCGGCCCCGCCCACCGCTGCCACCGAGTCCCGCGCCGCCGTCCTGCCACCCGGCCGATCGTACGGGCCCCGGCGCGCGACCGGGTCAGACCCGGGTCACCGAGGAGACGGGCATCATGCCGACCGGGTCGTAGCGCACCGGGGCGCCGGGGTAGGGCGCGTGCACCACCTGGCCGTTGCCCATGTACATCCCGATGTGGCTCGCGTCGTCGCGGTACGCCACGAGGTCGCCGGGCTGCGCCTGATCGAGGGGGACCTGCCGTCCGGCGTACCGCTGCGCCTGCGAGGTGCGCGGCAGGGAGACGCCCGCCTGCGCGTACGACCACTGGGTGAGGCCCGAGCAGTCGAAGCCGGTCGGGCCGTTGGCGCCCCAGACGTACGGCTTTCCCACGGCCTGCCGCGCGGCCGACACGGCCGCCGAGGCGCGCGACGAGGCGGGCGCTCCCGCCGCCCCGGCCGGCACGGCCGTGGGCGGCGTCCCGCTGCGGCCGGAACGGGACGCCCGGTCGTCGAACTCCTCGCGCTCGGCGGACGACAGCGAGTTGAGCAGCCGCCGCGCCTCGGCGAGCTTGCGCTCCACGGTGCGCTTGTGGCGGGCGACGGCGGCCCGGCTGCGCTCCAGCTCGCCGAGGGCGGCGGAGGTCTCCGCGCGCTCCTGGCTCAGCTCGCGCTGCGCGGACCGCAGTTCGGTCAGGGCGGCGGCCTGGCGGGCGCTGACGCGGCCGAGCGCCGCGGCCTTGGCGAGGTAGCTGTCGGGGTTCTCGGTCAGCAGCAGGGCGAGTGCCGGGTCCATGCCGCCCTCCCGGTACTGGGCGCCCGCGATCGCACCGAGCGCGCCCCGCATGCGGTTGATGCGCTCCTGGCCGCGCGCGGCCTCGTCCCGGGCCCGGTCGACCTGTTCCCGCAGCCGGTCCGCGCGCTCGTCGGCCTCGTTGAACCTCTCGGTGGCCTGTTCGGCCTGCGCGAAGAGCCGGTCGACCCGCGCCTGGGTGGCCGTGGTGGTGGCCGAGGAGGTGTCGTGGGGGTCGGCGCCCGCCGGCGGGGCGGCGAACGCTGCCGCCGCCGTGGCCGCGGCAGCGGACAGAACTGTGACCCGGGCGCTCTGTGTGAGGCCGGACTGTGAAGGACGCCGATGGGTCGCCACAGGAAGCCGCACTCCCTTCCGCTGCGTGCAGCCCCCTGCCGCCCGGGCGGGCGGACCGATGGACCGGGGAGCTGCGCGTGCAGACAGTAGCGGTGCGATCACACAGTGACCAAAGACCGCGGCCGGGCACAGACAGTGACGCCCCGCCGGAGAACCAGGTCACCGGCGGGGCGGACAGTCAGCGGACGTTGCCGGAATTCGCCCGAACGGGCGGTGTGGCGACGGCCTTCGGCGTTCGTCGGGCGCGCGCCGTCAGATACGCACGCCGAACTGGAAGGTGCCCAGGTACTCCATCGCCTCGTAGCGGACGTTGGTTCCCGGGTAAGGGGCGTGCAGCACCTGCCCGTTGCCGGCGTAGAGCCCCACGTGGGAGAGGTTGCTGAAGAACACCAGGTCGCCGGGCTTGAGCTCACCGCGGCCGATCTTGGTGCCGTCGTTGTGCTGCGTGTACGTGGTCCGGGTGATGGAGACACCGGCCTGGGCGTACGCCCACTGGGTCAGCCCGGAACAGTCGTACGAGCTGGGGCCGGATCCGCCGGAGACGTACGGCTTGCCGATCTGGGTGGCGGCGGCGGCCAGTGCCGCGGCGCCGCGCCCGGAAGCGGCCTGCTCCTTGCCCAGCTCCACCCGGTCGCTGACCGCGCGGCTGGCGCGCTGCTCCTTCTCCCGCTCCTTCTCCCGCATCTCTTCCCGCTCCTCGGCGGTGAGCGTGTTGAGAAGGCGCTGCGCCTCGGCGAGCTTGCCCTGGAACTTCTTCTTCTTGTCGCCGAGTTCCTTGCGCACGTCCTCGAGGTCGGCGAGCTTGTCGGTCGCCTCGGCGCGCTGCTGCGCGAGGGCGCGCTGCTTCGCCTGGATCTTCTCCAGCGACTCGGCCTGCTTGGCGCTCAACTGGTCGATCGCGCCGGCCTTGTCGAGGTAGCTGTCCGGGTCGGTGGAGAGGAAGAGCTGCACGGAGGGGTCGATGCCGCCGGAGCGGTACTGCGCGCTGGCCACCGAACCGAGCTGGCCGCGCAGGTCGTTGAGGTCCTCCTGGCCGCGGGCGACCTTGTCCTGGAGGTTGTCGACCTCTTCCTTGAGCTTGTCCTGCCGCTCCTTGGACTGGTTGTACTTCTCCGTGGCCACCTCGGCCTCGTGGTACAGCTTGTCGACCTTGGCCTTGACTTCGCTCTTGGACGGCTTGGGGTCGGCCTGAGCGGTCTGGGACGTGAGAGCGACGGCTGCGGCTGCGGTCGCTGTGAGCACAGTCACACGAGTGCGGCTCGGCTGCTTGGGACGACGGTGGGACGCCACGAAGGCGAGCTCCTTCTTCCTCGAGCCGCCTACCGGGGCGGGGGACGTCGTCCCCGGCTCCACGATTCGGTTCCCCCGCGGAACTTTGGACCGAATTGCATGGACTCGGCGGTACCTCCGCTGCCGCCCCGGGTGGGCGATCAACCGTGCGAAGGTTCGAGGGCAGACCTTAGTGACCTTCTTGTGATCAGATCAAATCCCAAGGGCTAAAAACTCACCCCCTGGTCACATTATTTACTTACATCACACGCGTAGTAATGGCCACTTGACGTTACGTTTCCTCAATCCGGGCATTACGCCGAAGAGTTATGAGACGCGCGAAAGCCGCTTCAGCAGCAAGGCGGACGCGACCGGCCTGGCGCCCGCCTTCGCGACCCCGTCGGCCACTTCGCGGTCGGTGGAGGCCACCACCACGGGCCGCCCCGGCGGCTCCGCCCGTACGAGCTGCCTGATGAGCTCGTCGGCGGTCACCCCCGGCTTGCTGAACAGCACGCGGACGCCGCGCGGCGGCGCGAGCAGCACCGGCGCCACCAGTTCCGCCCCGTCGAAGACGCACGTCACCTCGGCGCCCGTCTGCGCCGCGAGCATCGACAGACCGCCCAGGAGCCGCAACCGCTGCTTGTCCAGCGGCATCTGCGGATAGCCGGTCTTGGTGACGTTGTAGCCGTCCACGACCAGATGGCACTGCGGCAGCTCCAGCAACTGGTCGAGCAGCGCGGGGTCGGTCTCGGAGAGCGCCCTGGCCGCGATGTCCTTGGGGGTCATACGACCCGGTTCGACGGCCTCCACCGTGTCGGCGGGGTGTACGGACGCCGGCGGCAGGGCCAGTTCGCGGCGCAGCCCCTGGGCGGCGTCCAGCACCGTGTCGAGCAGCAGCCGCACCCGCATGTCCTCCATGCTGCGGCCCTCGCGCACCGCCCTGCGGCTCGACTCGACGGCCGCCTCCGCCTCGCCGAGCCGGGTCCTGAGCCGCCGCGCCTCGCTCTCGGCCGCGGCGACCTGGGCGGCGGCCTCGGTCCTGAGCGCCTCGGTCTCGGCGTTCGTACGGCGCAGGGCGGCCTCGCCGCGCTTCACGTCGCTCAGCGCGCTGCGCAGTTTGCGGTGGAGTACGTCGGCTTCCTTGCGGGCGGCCTCCAGCTCCGTGCGGAGCCGCTCGGTCTCGCTCTTCGTGTGCTCGCGCGCCTGCGCGAGCTCCCCGCGCAGCCGCTCCAGCTCGCGCTGGGCGGCCTCGTCGGCACGCTCGGCGTCCGCCCGCAGGGCCTCCTCGCCCGCGGCCGCCACCAGCTTGACCCAGCCGACGGGACGCAGCACGTACGCCGCGGCCGCCACGTCGGCGGGGTCGGCGGCGGCCGGGGGGGCACCGGACTCCAGCGCGCGGGCGAGCTCGGGCTGCGCCTCGCGCAGCCGCTCGCCGATGCGCTGGCGGAACACCGGGTCCCCCTCCAGCGCCGCGGCCATCGCGTTCCCCGCGAACTTGGCACGCCGGGTCGGGGTGAAGCGGGCGTACTGCCTCAGCTGGGCCGGGAGTTCGGCGACGGTGAGCCCGCCGAAGGCGTCCGAGACCAGCGCGACGACCTTGTGCCGTACGCCTTCGGGCAGCGGGCGGTCGAGCACCTCCGCGGCGTCCCCGGCCGATTCGGCCGGTTCAGCGCCGCTTGCATGCTCCACAATCCGTCACCCCACTACTTCTCGGCCGGTCCTCTCAGGAGCCGGCACCCGGCCTGTCCACCAGTTCGATCTGGTCCACCGCGTTGCACCAGCGGCAGCGCACGGACTCGATGGTCTCACTGACCACCTCGCGTTCCTCGACCTTCGGCTCTCCGGCCAGGTCGAGGTGGACGTACTCGACCACCTTGGACGAGCGGGTCACATCGAAACGCGTGAGGTTGCCGCACAGGGCGCAGCGCCACCGGGTCTCGGCAGTCGGCAGGGGAACCGTGGTCATCGTGCGTCCTCTTTCTTCGTGCCTACTGCCCGTAACCCTACGGCCTCACAGGTACCCCGTGCGGCGGACAGTCCACCGTGCGGGACGGGGCCCGGCGAGGCGGTCCGCCCCGCCCGCTCCCGTTACGGGATGATCCGGGCATGATCAGTTGGCGGGAAGCGGCCCGGGGGCCCGTGGTGACGTACGGCGCCATCGGTCTCTGCTGCCTGGTCTTCGCCCTCGGCCCCCTCTCGGGGCTCAATCCGTCCTACGGCACCGGCGACATCCTCCTCGCCGCGCAGAGCGCGTACTTCGAGCGCTGGGGGGTGATCCCGAGCGAGCTGCTGAGCGGCACCCCGGCCGCGCTGCTCACTCCGCTCACCGCCCTGTTCGTGCACGGCAACTGGCTCCACCTGCTGGGCAACATGCTCTTCCTGTACGTCTTCGGGGTGATGACCGAGGAACGGATGGGCCGCGTCCAGTTCATCCTGTTCTCCATGGGCTGCGGCTACCTCGCCCTGCTCGCGTACGCCGTCGCCCACGCCGGTTCCGACGAGACGCTGGTAGGGGCTTCGGGAGCGATCTCGGCGGTGCTCGGCGCCTTCCTCTTCCTCTTTCCCAGCGCCCGCGTCACCAGTCTGTTCCCCTTCCTCCTCTTCCTGCCGCTGCGCTTCCCCGCGTGGATCGTCCTGATCTTCTGGTTCGTCCTGCAGTGGCTGGCGGCGCGCAGCGCGGACCCGGGCCCCGGAGTGGCGTATCTCGCACATGTGGCGGGGTTCTGCGCGGGCTTCCTCTACACCTGGGGGCGCTACCGGCGTACGGATAGAGTGAAGACCTCAGCGTCGGCCACCCAGGGAGAAAGCCAACCGTGATCACCGCGATCGTGCTCATCAAGACCAGCGTGGACCGGATCCCCGAGATCGCGGAGTCGATCGCCGCGCTGGACAGCGTCAGCGAGGTCTTCTCCGTCACCGGTACGTACGACCTGATCGCCATGGTCCGCGTGGCCAAACACGACGACCTGGCGGACGTCATCCCCGGCCGGATCAGCAAGATCCCCGGCGTCGAGGGCACCGACACGCATGTCGCGTTCCGCACGTACTCGCAGCACGACCTGGAAGCGGCCTTCGCGATCGGGCTCGACGCGTAACGCCTCCGGCTTCCCGGCGCGCACATGAAGGATTCTTCATCCCGGCCTCATCCGGGTTCCACGCGCCCCCGTCACGATGGCGTCCATGGCTTTCTCCCACCGGTTGGCGACGCTCGCGGCCGTCGTCGCGATCCCGCTCGGCATCGCCGCGACCAGCTACGCCCTGACCGACAGCCCCGAGCCGCCGAAGGTGCCGTCCAAGGTCGAGCTGGAGAGCACCGCTCCGGACACCCGGCCGCCCTCGCCCCGTACGGTTCCGGGCACCACACCCGGCGCCACCCCCAGCACCACTCCGAGCGACGCGGTCGTCCCGGGCCCCACGGCCACGAACGACGACGCCGACGACGACCCGGACTCCGACGACGACGATCCCGGTGAAAAGGACTGAATCACGCAGGATCTCCGCGCGGGTCCGCATCCTGCTGTGGCTGCTGGCGGTGATGGCGGTGGCGCTGGGCGCCGTGGCGACCACCACCCGCTCGATCCTGCTGCGGGACCTCGACCACCGGATCGGCCGGCTGCTCACCCAGGAGACCCGTGAGTTCGCGAACTTCGTGGACCAGGGGGTCGACCCGGCCACCGGCGGCCGCTTCGGCGAACCGCGCAGGCTGCTCGAGGTCTTCCTGCAACGCCAGTACTCCGACCCGGACGAGGAACTGCTCGGCCTCACCCGGTCGCCGAACCCCGTGCCGGACGTGCTGCGCCAGCCCCGTGACATCCCGGTCGGCACCCCCCTGCACCGGGACCGGGCCTCGCTCGCCGAGGTCTTCGCCTCCGACGCGTCCTCGGGCACCCTGCGCAGGCCGCAGGGCGAGGTCCGCTGGGCCAAGGTCGAGATCGCCCCGGCCGGCGCCGCGCCGCCCGCCGCCTTCGTCGTCGCCTTCCACGCGGAGAACGAGCGGGCCATCGCGGAGGAGGCGTTCCGTACGCTGCTGGCCATCTCGGGGGTGGCACTGCTGATGACCACCGGCATCGGCTGGGCGGTCGCGGGCCGCATCCTCGCCCCCGTACGGGTCGTACGCATGACAGCGGCGCAGCTCACCGAGCAGGACCTCACCCGGCGCATCCCCGTCCAGGGACGGGACGACATCGCGGCGCTCGCCGAGACCTTCAACGCCATGCTCGACCGGCTGGAGCGGGCCTTCGCCGCGCAGCGGGAGTTCGTCGACGACGCCGGCCACGAGCTGCGCACACCCATCACGATCGTGCGCGGCCACCTGGAGCTGATGGGCGACGACCCGGCCGAACGCGAGGAGACCGTACGTCTGGTCACCGACGAGCTCGACCGGATGAGCCGTATCGTCGAGGACCTGCTGCTGCTCGCCAAGGCGGAGCGTCCCGACTTCGTGACGCCGGAGCCGGTGCAGCTGGCCGAGCTGACGGCGGACGTCTACGTGAAGGCGCGCACCCTGGGCGACCGCGCGTGGGTACTGGACACGGTCGCCGACCGGGAGGCGCACCTCGATCCGCAGCGCATCACGCAGGCGATGGTGCAGCTCGCGCAGAACGCCGTGCAGCACACCGTGCCGGGGCAGCGGGTGCGCATCGGCTCGCGGGTCCGCGAGGGCCGGGCCGAGCTGTACGTGGCCGACAGCGGGCCGGGCGTACAGGAGCAGGACACCGAAGTGATCTTCGAACGGTTCCGGCGCGGGACGGCGCGGCGCGGGGCGCGCGGGACCGGCGCGGGGCTCGGCCTGTCCATCGTCAAGGCGATCGCCGAGGGGCACCGGGGCCGTGTCGAGCTGCGCCCCACCGAGGGTGGCGGGGCCACCTTCGTACTCGTCGTCGGACTGGAGGACCAATGAGCAGGATTCTCATCGTCGAGGACGAGGAGCGCATCGCCTCCTTCGTGGAGAAGGGCCTGCGCTCCAACGGCTTCACGACGACGGTCGCCTCCGACGGTGAGACGGCGTACGACTACGCCTGCACCGGCGGCTTCGACCTGGTCGTCCTCGACATCGGGCTCCCCGGCAAGGACGGCTTCACGGTGCTGCGCGAGATGCGCGAGGCCCGGGTGAGCGTGCCGGTGATCGTCCTGACGGCGCGCGATTCCGTACGGGACACGGTGGCCGGCCTCGAAGGCGGCGCCGACGACTGGATGACCAAACCCTTCCGCTTCGAGGAGCTGCTCGCCCGGGTCCGGCTGCGGCTGCGCACGGCGGCGCGGGCGCCGGAGGTCACGGTGCTGCGCAGTGGCGAGCTGTCACTGGACCTGCGGACGCGCAGGGCGCGGTCGGGCGAGCGGACGGTGGACCTGACGGCGCGTGAGTTCGTGCTGCTGGAGCTGTTCCTCCGCCACCCGGACCAGGTCCTGTCGCGCGAGCAGATCCTCTCCCACGTGTGGGGCTACGACTTCGACCCCGGCTCGAACATCGTGGACGTGTACGTCCGGGCCCTGCGCAAGAAGCTGGGCGCGGAGCGCGTCGAGACGGTGCGCGGCATGGGCTACCGCCTTCCCACGGGGCAGGAGGCCGGCCGTACCGGGTGAAGTTCCCTTCATGTACGGCTCATGGGAGGCTCACCCGGGCCTCCGAGGCTTCTCGGTGTGACCCTGACCCCGCTGAAGCCGTGGCAGTACGCGGCGCTCTGCACCGCGCTGACCCTGTGCGCACTGCTCGCCGTCCCCGGCGTGTCCCCCGGCCTGTCCGGTGACGCCCGCCTGACCCTCGCCGTCTTCACCCTGGCGACCTGCGCCTGGATCGCCACCCCCGTGGACGACACCTACATCGCCCTCGGCGCCGGTCTCGCCCTCACCGCGACCGGTGTGATCAGCAGCGAGACCCTCTTCGGAACCCTGGGCGACGAGACCGTATGGCTGCTGATCTGCGCGTTCGTGCTGGCGGCGGCCGTGGCGCGGACCGGTCTCGCGGGCCGGGCCGCGGCGTTCCTGGTGAGCGGCGCCCGTACCGTACGCCAGCTCACGCACCTCACCACCGCGGCCCTGGTCGTCACCGCGTTCGCCGTGCCCGCCACCTCCGGCCGCGCGGCCCTCGCCCTGCCCGTCTTCCTCGCCCTCGCCAAGGTCCTCACGGACCGCCGCCGCCTGGTCGTCATGCTGGCCCTGCTCTTCCCCACGGTGATCCTGCTGTCCGCGGTCGCCACCCTGATCGGCGCCGGCGCCCACCTGATCACGGTCTCCGTGCTCTGGGAGGCGACCGGCGAGCGCATCGGCTTCACCCAGTGGCTGCTGCTCGGGCTGCCGCTCGCCGCCGTGTCGTCCCATCTGGCGGCGGAGGCGGTGCTGCTGACGACCACGCGCCGCACGGACCGCCGCGGTCCGGTCCGCATCACCGCCGGGCAGATCCAGGAACACAGCGAGAAACCGGTCACCGGCACGCTCGGCCCCGCCGAGACCCGGTGCGCGGCACTGCTCGCCACGGTGGTGGTGCTGTGGTGCAGCGAGCCGCTGCACCAGGTGCCGCCCGCCGTCGTCGCCCTCATCGGCGCGGTCGTCGCGTCGTCCCCCGCGCTCGGCACCGTACGCCTCAAGGACGCCCTCAGAACCGTGCCGTGGTCACTGCTGCTCTTCATGGCGGCCACGATGGCGATGGGCGTCGCCCTCGCCGACTCGGGCGCGGCCCGCTGGCTGGTGTCGGGGCTGCCGGTGAGCGTTCCGCCGTGGCTCTTCCTGGCCGCCGTGATCACGGTCAGTACGGCCGCCCACCTGGTCCTCCAGTCCCGTTCGGCCCGCTCCAGCGTGCTGGTGCCGCTGGTGGTCGCGGCCGCGGCCGGCTCCGGCGTCAACCCGGTCGCGGCCGCCCTCGCGTCGACCGCGGCGGCCGGCTTCTGCCACACCCTGCCCGCGTCCGCGAAGCCGGTGACGCTCTTCTCCGACCTCCCGGGCACCCCGACGTACACCTCGCGCGACCTGCTGCGGCTGTCGGCCGTGCTCGCCCCGCTGACGGCGGCCGTGGTGCTGGCGTTCGCCCTCGCCGTCTGGCCGCTGTTCGGCGTCCCCGTCCTCACCCAAGGAAGTTGAAGCCATGCCTCTCGCCCTCACCCGTTTCGCCGTGGCGCCCAGCGGCTTCAAGGAGTCGCTGTCCGCCCAGTCGGCCGCCGAGGCCATCGCCGCCGGGGTGCGCCGTGTCGTTCCCCACGCGGACATCGACCTGATCCCCCTGGTCGACGGCGGCGAGGGCACCGCCCGTGCGCTCGCCGCGGCCACCGGCGGCCGCCTCGTGGCGCTGTCCGCCACCGGGCCCGTCGGCCGGCCCGTCGGCACCCACTTCGCGCTGCTCGGTGACGGGAGCGCGGTCGTCGAGATGGCGGCCGTGGCCGGCCTGTCCCTGGTCCCGCGCTCCCTGCGCGACCCCGGCGCGACGACGACGTACGGTGTCGGCGAACTGATCCGCGCCGCGCTCGGCCAGGGCGTGCGCCGCATCCTCGTCGGCTGCGGCGACTCCGGTACGTCGGACGGGGGCGCCGGCGCGCTCCAGGCCCTCGGCGCCCGCCTGCTGGACGCGGACGGCCGCGAACTGGCGCCCGGCGGGAGGGAGCTGAACCGCCTCCACGACATCGACGCGACCGGACTCGACCCGCGCCTGGGGGACGTCGAGATCCTGGTCGCCTGCAACCCGTACAACATCCTGTGCGGCCCCCGCGGCGTGGCCCGCGTCTTCGGCCCGCAGAAGGGCGCGACCCCGCCCCAGGTGGAGGAGCTCGCGGCCGCCCTCGACCAGTGGGCGTACGTCCTGGAACGCACCCTCGCCCCCACCGGGACCGACCTGCGCTTCGGCGCGGGCACCGGCGCGTCCGGCGGCCTGGGCGCCGGGCTCGCCGCGCTCGGCGCCCGGCTGCTCCCCCGCTTCGACGTTCTGCTGGACCACATCGACCTGGACGCCCGCCTCGCCCGCGCCGACCTGGTCGTCACCGCCGAGGGAGCCCTGGACCAGCAGACGCCGTGCGGCAAGATCCCGGCCGAAGTGGCCCGCCGCGCCAAGCTGTCGGGACGCCCGGTGCTCGCGCTGGCGGGCACGATCGGGGAGGGCGCCCACGAGGTGCGCGCGGCGGGCGTCGACGCGTACAGCTCGATCCTGCCCGCGCCGATGTCACTGACCGAAGCGCTCGGGCGCGGGGCCGAGTTCCTCACCGACGCGACCGAGCGGGCGCTGCGGATGGTCCTGATGGGAGCCCGGGCCGTTCAGACCGCCGGGACGCAGCGGCCTTCCTCGGTGCGGTAGTTCCACTTCGCGCCGTCCTCGACGAGTTCCCTGACGGCACGCAGGAACCGCTCCACGTGCTCGTCGGGCGTACCGGCACCGAAGCTCACACGGATCGCGTTCAGCGAGCGCTCGCCCGGCTCGGCCTCCGGCGCGCCGCACTCGCCCGGGTCCTGCGGGTCGCTGCCGAGCAGGGTCCGGACCAGCGGGTGGGCACAGAACAGGCCGTCGCGTACGCCGATTCCGTACTCGGCGGAGAGCGCGGCCGCGAAGTGCGAGCTGTTCCAGCCCTCGACGACGAAGGAGATGACGCCGACGCGCGGGGCGTCGTCCCCGAAGAGGGAGAGCACCCTGACCGCGCCGACCCCGGCCAGCCCCTCCAGGACCTTCGTCACCAGCGCCTGCTCGCGCTCGACGAGGGAGTCGAAGCCGGCCTCGGTGAGCGCCTTGCAGGCGGAGGCGATCGAGTACACGCCGATGACGTTGGGCGAACCGGCCTCGTGGCGGGCGGCCGTGGTGTGCCACTCGACGTCCACGCCGCCGTCGGCGCGGCGGGCGACCTTGCGCGAGGCGCCGCCGCCCGCGAGGTACGGCTCGGCGCTCTGCAGCCAGTCGGCGCGGCCCGCGAGTACGCCGGAGCCGAACGGCGCGTACAGCTTGTGCCCGGAGAACGCGACCCAGTCGACGTCCAGTTCGGCGATGTCCAGCGGGTGGTGGGGCGCGAGCTGCGCGGCGTCGAGCACGATCCGCGCGCCGTGGGCGTGGGCTGCGGCGGCGAGCTCCTTGACCGGCCACAGCTCACCGGTGACGTTCGAGGCGCCGGTGACGCAGACGAGGGCGGGGCCGTACGGATCACGGTCGGCCAGCGCCCGCTCCAGGGTCTCGACGGCCTGGGCCGGAGTCCGGGGCGCGTTCAGGAAGTTGACCTCCGCATCGCGCCAGGGCAGCAACGAGGCGTGGTGCTCGGTCTCGAAGACGAACACCTGGCAGCCGGCGGGAAGGGCCGCGGCGAGCAGGTTGAGCGAGTCGGTCGTGGAGCGGGTGAAGACGACCTGGTCGCTGTCGCGGCAGCCGAGGAACTCCGCGACGGTGGCGCGGCTGCTCTCGAAGAGGTCCGTCGACAGCTGCGAGAGGTAGCCGGCGCCGCGGTGCACGCTGCCGTAGTACGGGGCGTACGCCGCCACGTCGTCCCACACACGCTGGAGGGCCGGGGCGCTCGCCGCGTAGTCGAGGGCGGCGTAGGTGACCTCACCACCCGTCACGAGCGGCACGAGGACATCTCGTCCGAGAACGGGCAGGGGCGTACAAACGGTCTGGTCGGCGGCAGCGGTGGAGACAGACATGGCGAACTCCCGGAACAGGCAGGCGAATTCCCCGCGCCGGCGGATACGCGGCAGCGCTGGAGAAGAAAGAGAAAAGGGGTGTGCGAAGAAGGGGCGGAAGGCCCTATCGCATTCGCTTGCTCACAAGAGGCTCCCTGAGGACCAGGACCCCAAGGTTTCGAGGGGTCCGCGCTTGCCGTGGACCTTTCTGTCCACGACCTGGTCTTCACCCGGGGCACCCCGCCACGGACGGAGGGTTGCCGGACAGCAAGCCGGGGCCAAAACGCTGTCACTCATGACCTGTCAAGCATCCTGCCACACGATCAAGAAGACGCAAGGCGCAGTCCACTGTGTGAGACCGAAGAGGTCTGGACTGCGCCTTGCGTCCCGCACCGGTCGCTCAGCTGTTGCTGGCAGCCACCCAGCGCTCCAGCGCCGCACGGGCCGCCCCCGAGTCGATCGACTCCGCCGCCTTGACGATCCCCGCCGCGATCTGCTCGTCGAGGGACGCGTCGGTCGGGTCGAGGGCGACCAGCGCCGCCGCCGTGTTGAGCAGCACCGCCTCCCGCACGGGGCCGGTCTCGCCGGCCAGCAGCCGCCTCGCGACATCCGCGTTGTACGACGCGTCCGCGCCCCGCAGCGCCTCCACGGGCACGATCTCCAGGCCCACGTCGCGCGGGTCGAAGGACTGCTCCCGGACCGCCCCGTCCCGTACGATCCACACGCGCGAGGTCGCGGTGGTGGTCAGTTCGTCCAGGCCGTCGTCGCCCCGGAAGACCAGCGCGGAATTCCCCCGTTCGGCGAGCACACCCGCCACGATGGGGGCCATCCGGGCGTCGGCGACACCGACCGCCTGCGCCTTCACCTGCGCCGGGTTCGTCAGCGGGCCGAGGATGTTGAACGTCGTCGGCGCGCCCAGCTCCTTGCGCGCCTTCGCGACGTACCGCAGGGCCGGGTGGAACTTCACCGCGAAGCAGAAGGTGATGCCCGCTTCCTCCGCGACCTCGGCGACACGCTTCGGAGTCAGCTCCAGGTTGACGCCGAGCTTCTCCAGTACGTCCGAGGCCCCGCTCGCGGACGAGGAGGCCCGGTTGCCGTGCTTGACGACCTTGGCCCCGGTGCCCGCGACGACGATCGCCGACATCGTGGAGATGTTGACCGTCTTGGCCAGGTCGCCGCCCGTACCGACGATGTCGACCGTACGGCCGGGCACCTCGATGGTGTTGGCGTGCGCGTACATGGCCCGCACCAGCCCGGTGACCTCACCGACCGTCTCGCCCTTGGCGCGCAGCGCCACCGCGAAACCGGCGATCTGGGCGTCGGTCGCCTCGCCGCTCATGATGCGGTCCATGGCCCAGGCGGTGTCGTCCGCGGACAGGTTCTCGCCGCGCAGCAGGGGGTTCAGCACGCCCGGCCAGGAGCCGGCCGCCACGCTGTCGCCGCCGACCGGGGTCACAACGTTCATGGTCCGCTCCAGGGTCCACAGCCAGTAAGAGTGCCTCCTACCCTATCCAGCCCGGGGACAGCGAAGAGCCCCGTCCGGCGCGTGGACGGGGCTCCTGCTGTGGCGACCTGTGTCAGGCCGGTCTGGCCGAAGACCAGAGGGATCAGTGGTGGCCGTGGCCGCTGGTGATCTCCTTGTACTCCTCGGCGGTCGGCTTGGGGACCTGGTTGCCCTCGCCGTAGTAGCCCTTGCTGAGCTTGGCCCGGAGCTTCTGGCCACGGGTCACCTTGCGCTCGACACCGTTCTCGTCGACCGACGGACCGACCTCGGCCGGCGTGTACTGCTCGT
Source organism: Streptomyces altiplanensis (assembly GCF_053591575.1). Taxonomy (NCBI): domain Bacteria; kingdom Bacillati; phylum Actinomycetota; class Actinomycetes; order Kitasatosporales; family Streptomycetaceae; genus Streptomyces; species Streptomyces altiplanensis. The sequence goes on from NZ_JBSFUB010000005.1 coordinate 53,074, forward strand.
GCGCCGTGAGGCTGTACAGCTGGTCCTGGCTGAGCGGCTCGTGGATCTCGACGAACTCGCCGTGCGGCAGCCGCTTGATGATGCCGGACTCACGTCCGTGCAGCACCTTCTCCGCGTCACGCCGCTGCAGACCCATGCAGATCCGCTTGGTGACGATGAACGCGACGACCGGGCCGACGAAGAAGGCGATCCGGACGAACCAGGTGATCGCGTTGAGCGACATGTGGAAGTGGGTGGCGAAGATGTCGTTGCCGCCACCCAGCAGCATGATCATGTAGGCGGTGACCCAGGCGACACCGAGAGCGGTCCGGGTCGGCGCGTTGCGCGGCCGGTCCAGGAGGTGGTGCTCCCGCTTGTCGCCGGTGATCCACGACTCGATGAACGGGTAGACCGCGATCGCGATGAGCATCACGCCGAAGAGCACCAGCGGGATGAACACGCCCAGGACCAGCGTGTGGCCCCACAGGTTGATCTCCCAGCCCGGCATCACACGGATGAGACCCTCGGCGAAGCCCATGTACCAGTCGGGCTGGGCGCCGGTGGACACCTGGTCCGGACGGTACGGACCGAGGGCCCACACCGGGTTGATGGTGAACATGCCGGCGATGGCCGCGATGACACCGAAGACCAGGAAGAAGAAGCCTCCGGCCTTGGCCATGTAGACCGGCAGCAGCGGCATGCCGACGACGTTCTTGTTCGTCCGGCCGGGGCCGGGGAACTGCGTGTGCTTGTGGTAGAAGACCAGGATCAGGTGCGCCACCACGAGGCCGAGCATGATGCCCGGCAGCAGCAGGATGTGGATCGAGTAGAACCGGGCCACCATGTCGTGGCCGGGGAACTCGCCGCCGAACAGGAACATCGAGATGTACGTGCCGACGACGGGCGTCGCCAGGATCGCGCCCTGCGTGAAGCGGACACCGGTGCCGGAGAGCAGGTCGTCCGGGAGCGAGTAACCGGTGAAACCGGTGAACATGCCCAGGACGAACAGCAGGAAGCCGAACAGCCAGTTGATCTCACGCGGCTTGCGGAACGCGCCCGTGAAGAACACGCGCATCATGTGCACGAACATGCCGGCGATGAAGATGACGGCGGCCCAGTGGTGGATCTGCCGGATGAGCAGACCGCCGCGGACGTCGAAGCTGATCTCCAGGGTCGAGGCGTACGCCTCGGTCATCCGGATGCCGTGCATCGGCACGTACGAGCCGTGGTACACGATCTCGTTCATGCTCGGGTGGAAGAACAGCGTCAGGTACACACCCGTGAGGATGATGATGATGAAGCTGTAGAGGCAGATCTCGCCCAGCATGAAGGACCAGTGGTCCGGGAAGATCTTCCGCATGTTGGCCTTGGCCAGCGAGTAGATCCCCAGCCGGCCGTCGGCCCAGTCGGCCACCCGCTCGCCGGCGGGGGCCTTCCGGTTGCCCGGCGCGTCGGCGCCCGGTGACTGTGTTGCGGTCGTGGTGCTCATCCGCGCTCCCAGAATGCAGGGCCGACGGGCTCGGGGAAGTCGCCGAGCGCCTCGAGGAAGCCCTCGTTGTTCACGCCGATCCGCAGCTGCGGAAGGGCGTGACCGGCCGGGCCGAAGATGACGCGGGCGCCGTCGGAGAGGTCGAAGGTGGACTGGTGGCACGGGCAGAGGACGTGGTGGGTCTGCTGCTCGTACAGGGAGATCGGGCAGCCCACGTGGGTGCAGATCTTGGAGAAGGCCACGATGCCCTCGTGCGACCACTCCAGCTCGCGCTTGTCCTTGATGTCCTCCGGCTGGATCCGGACGATCATCAAGGCATCCTTGGCGATCTTGTTGTTGAACTCGTGGTCGTCCTCCTCCAGGCCCTCGGGCTTGGCGAAGGTGAGTGAACCGACGACGACGTCCTCGGGACGCAGCGGCTCGTTCGTGTTCATGTTGATGAGCTGCTTGCCCTTGTCCCACGACGTGTGGAACAGCTTCTTCTCGGGCAGCGGGCCCAGCTCGCGCAGCAGCACCACACCGGAGAGGGGCACCATGGCCAGCGCGCCGAACATCGTGTTGCGGATCAGCGGGCGCCGGCCGATCACGGACTCCCGGGCACCGTCCGCGAAGTCGGCCATGACCTTGGCCTTGACCTCGGGCGTGGCCTCGATCGCGTGCCGGTCGTCGGCGACCTCGTGGTCGGACATCAGGGTGCGGGCCCAGTGGACCGCGCCCGCGCCGATGCAGAAGAGCGCGATGCCCAGCGTCAGGCCGAGCGACAGGTTCGTCGCGCTGACGTGGCCCAGCGGCCACACGTACACGATCTTGTCGACCGGGAACGCCACGAAGGAGGCGATGAAGCCGATCGTGGCCAGCATCGACAGCGTGAACAGGAGGGCGACCGTGCGCTCGGAGCGCTTGGCGGCCCGCTCGTCGATGTCCTGGATGCGCGGCTTGTGGGGCGGCAGCCCCGGGTCCGCGAACGGGTCCTCCGCCACGGCCACCGCGCCGTGCGCGGTGTCCTGCCCACTCGGCAGGTTCTTCTCTGGAATCTCTTGGTTACTCATGACTTCTTGGCCTTAGCGGTGTGGGCCGCGACCCAGACGGCGACGGCGATCAGCGAACCCAGACCGAAGATCCATCCGAACAGTCCCTCGGTGACGGGGCCGATGCCGCCCAGCCCGAAGCCGCCGGGGGTCGCGGTCCTCTCACCGTTCACGGTCCGGACGTACGCGATGATGTCCTTCTTCTCCTGCTCCGGCATCGTCGTGTCGGGGAAGGACGGCATGTTCTGCGGACCGGTCTGCATGGCCTGGTAGAGGTGCTTCGGGTCCACGTCGGTAAGAGGCGGAGCGTACTTGCCGTTCGTCAGGGCACCGCCCGCGCCAGTGAAGTTGTGGCACTGGGCGCAGTTGGTGCGGAACAGCTCGCCACCCTTGGCGATGTCCGCGCCCTCAGGGTTGTACTGCTCCTTGGTCGGCGTGATCGGGCCGGCGCCGAGGGAGGCGACGTACGCCGCGAGCTGGTCGATCTCGGCCTGCGAGTAGACCACCGGCTTCTCCGGCACCTGGGCGCCGGGCTGCTGCGCCGGCATACGGCCGGTGCCGACCTGGAAGTCCACTGCGGCCGAGCCGACGCCCACGAGGGACGGACCGTCGGAGGTGCCCTGACCGCCGGTGCCGTGGCAGCTGGAGCAGCCGACGGCGTACAGCTTCTTGCCCTCGTCGATGGCGAGGGACTGGGCGGTTTCATCGGCCTGTGCCTTGCTCGCGGGTGCGAACGCGGCGTACAGCCCCCCGGTGGCCGCCAGCGCGAGGAGTAGGACGACGACCGCCGCCAGCGGATGGCGTCGTCGTGCGGAGAGCTTTTTCACGGATTACCCCGGTGTCAGGATCTTCTGCGTCGATGGTGCTGGATATGAGGCGGGTACGGACCCGACCTACTTGATCATGTAGATCGTGGCGAAGAGGCCGATCCAGACGACATCGACGAAGTGCCAGTAGTAGGACACGACGATGGCGGCGGTTGCCTGCTCGTGGGTGAATCTCTTGGCCGCGTATGTACGGCCGAGGACCAGCAGGAAGGCGATGAGTCCGCCCGTCACATGCAGTCCGTGGAAGCCGGTGGTCAGGTAGAACACCGAGCCGTACGGGTCGGACGAGAGCGAGAGGCCCTCGTGCTTGACCAGCTCGGTGTACTCGAAGACCTGGCCTCCGATGAAGATCGCACCCATCACGAACGTGAGAATGAACCACGCCCGGAGCTTCTTCACGTCGCCCCGCTCCGCGGCGAAGACGCCGAGCTGACAGGTGAGGGAGGAGAGCACCAGGATGGTGGTGTTCGTCGCCGAGAACGGGAAGTTCAGCGAGGACGCCATTTCCTTCCAGTGGTCGGGACCCGTCACCGATCGCAGGGTGAAGTACATCGCGAAGAGGGCCGCGAAGAACATCAGCTCGGAACTCAGCCAGATGATGGTTCCGACGCTGGTGAGGTTCGGTCGATTGACCGACGGGTGCGCGTGCCCGGTATCTACTGTCGTTGCTGTCGCCACGACCGACATTATGTCGGTCGCTTATCCCGCCCTCACTCCCGGGGGTGCCATTCGGTGTGTCCATGCTCCCGGAAGGCTCTGCGACCTGACCCGAACGGCTCATCGAAGGGGTGTCCGAACCCCTGCTGACAAGGTGTCGGACGGAGTAGCATCCGCGCATCGGTTCCTGATCCAACACCGAGCCTTCGAGGGCTTTCAGATGCATGGAGGAACAATGACCGCCACGGTCCTGGTCTACAGCGACGACGCGAACACCCGCGAACAGGTGCGGCTGGCAGCGGGTCGCAGGCCTGCGCCGGACGTGCCGCCGGTCGAGTTCCTGGAGTGCGCCACGCTGCCGGCCGTCCTGGCGGCACTGGACAGGGGCGGTGTCGACGTCTGCGTGCTGGACGGCGAGGCCACGCCCGCGGGCGGCATGGGCGTATGCCGGCAGATCAAGGACGAGATCTTCAACTGCCCGCCCGTGCTGCTGCTGATCGGCCGCCCCCAGGACTCCTGGCTGGCCACCTGGAGCCGCGCGGAGAGCGCGGTGACGCTTCCGGTCGACCCCGTGGAGTTCTCGGGCGCCCTGGCCGCCCTGCTGCGCGGCAGGCACGCGGTCGAGGCGTGACACCCCGCGGGCCCCGTCAGACCTCCGGCCGCAGTCTGGCCGCGTCGACGGGGCTTCCGCCGTCCGAGGGGCCGGTCAGCAGGGCGCTGCCCTTGCGCCACTTGTCCCAGGACAGGTTCCAGTCGCCGAAGCCGTTGCCGAAGGGGTCCATCATGTCGCCGGCGCTGTTGACGACCTTGACGATGTCGCCCTGGCGGACGGTCTCGTAGAACCACTCGGCGTCGTCGGTGCTCATGCCGGTGCAGCCGTGGCTGACGTTGGCGGACCCCTGCGAGCCGACGGACCAGGGCGCGGCATGGACGTACTCGCCGCTCCAGGTGACCCGCGTGGCGTAGTAGACGGGCAGGTCGTACGAGTCGGCCGTGCCCTCCGGGATGCCGACGGTCGTACCGCGCATCCGTACGAAGTGCTCCTTGCCCAGCACGACCTTGACCCCGTTGCGGGTGGAGAAGCCGGGCTTGCCGGTGGTCACCGGAATGGTGTTGATCACTTTGCCGTTGCGCTTCACCGTCATCCGGTAGGAGCCGGCGTCCGTGATGGCTTCGAGCCGGTCACCGGTGGTGAACTGCACCTGCTTGGAGGGGCCGCCGTAGAGCCTGTCGGCGACCTTGATGCCCTCGAGGGTGCTGCGCACCCTGACGGTGGCGTTGGCCGGCCAGTACTCCTTCGGGCGGAAGTGCAGGTTCTCGCTGTCCACCCAGTGCCAGGCGCCCTCCACCGCGGGCGTCGAGCCGACCTTCAGCGCGCGCTCGACGACCGCTCTGGCCTCCTCGCCCTTGACGGGGGTGCTGAGCTTGGCGGTGACCGGCTGGCCGACGCCGTACTTGCCCGGTTCGGGACCGAAGGTGACGGTCAGGCGCTTCTTGGCCGGGGCCTGCGCGGTCTCGAAGGAGAGCGTCCGCAGGCCGGGGGCGCCGTCCGAGTCCTCGGTGCTGACCCTGACCGTGTAGCGCGCCCCCGCGGCCAGGGGGGCGGTGCTGTGCCAGCGCGCCCCGTCGGCGGAGAGTTCGCCCGCCAGATAGCGCCCTGCGGCGTCGGACGCCGTGACATCCGTGATCCGGCCGTCCTTGTCCCTGGCGGTGATCTCCAGGGGCTTCTCGGGATCGGCCTTCGCCGTACCCGACCCGGCGTTGAAGGAGACCTGGTCCGCCGCATCGTACGGCGCGGCGGAGAGCGGATGGCCGTCGCTGGACCCGTCGCACGCCGTCCCGGCCGCCGCGAGGGACGCGATCAGCAGAGAGCAGCTCAGGACCGTCCGGAATCGGGGTGCTTGGCTCATGATCACACATTAAGAACATTCATCACATTCAGCGAGCCCAGCGACGCAAACGAGGGGCCCGCCCACCTGAACCGCAGGTGGGCGGGCCCCTCGGGGGGTGCTGCAAATGCCACGGGCTACTGCGAATGCCGGGCCTGCCGCGGGCTACTGGTTCTGGTTCTCACCGCGGTAGTACTCGAAGACCCAGCCGAAGAGGCCGATCAGGAGCAGCGGCAGGGAGAAGTACAGCAGCCACCAGCCGATGGCGACGGCCAGGAAGGCGAAGGCGCCGCCGATGGCCAGCGAGAGCGGCTGCCAGCTGTGCGGGGCGAAGAACCCCACTTCACCGGCCTCGTCCGCCACGTCGGCCTCTTTGTTGTCCTGAGCCATGGCATCGACACGCTTGGCCGTGAAGGCCAGGTAGTAGCCGATCATGATGCTCAGGCCGAAGGCCAGGAAGAGCGCCGTGGTTCCGGCGGGCTCCTTCGACCACAAGCCATAGACGATCGCCATGGCGAGGATGAAGGCTGACAGCCAGAGGAACATCTTGCCCTGGATCTTCACTTGCCGACCTCCTTGCCGCCGAACAGCGCGGTGTCCTTCTGTCCGTCGTTCTCGAGCATTTCGAGAGCGGCGATCTCAGGGTGGTGCAGGTCGAACGCCGGGGATTCGGAACGGATCCGCGGCAGCGTGATGAAGTTGTGCCGCGGGGGCGGGCAGGACGTGGCCCACTCCAGCGAACGGCCGTAGCCCCAGGGGTCGTCGACCTCGATCTTCTTGCCGTACTTCGCGGTCTTCCAGACGTTGTAGAAGAACGGAAGCATGGACAGGCCCAGCAGGAACGAGGCGATCGTCGAGATCGTGTTCAGCAGGGTGAAGCCGTCGGCGGCGAGGTAGTCCGCGTAACGACGCGGCATGCCCTCGGCACCGAGCCAGTGCTGCACCAGGAACGTGCCGTGGAAGCCCACGAACAGCGTCCAGAAGGTGATCTTGCCCAGGCGCTCGTCCAGCATCTTGCCCGTGAACTTCGGCCACCAGAAGTGGAATCCGGAGAACATCGCGAAGACCACGGTGCCGAAGATGACGTAGTGGAAGTGCGCGACGACGAAGTACGAGTCGGAGACGTGGAAGTCCATCGGGGGCGAGGCCAGGATGACGCCGGTCAGACCACCGAAGGTGAAGGTGATCAGGAAGCCGACGGCCCAGAGCATCGGGGTCTCGAAGGACAGCGAGCCCTTCCACATGGTGCCGATCCAGTTGAAGAACTTCACACCGGTCGGTACCGCGATCAGGAAGGTCATGAACGAGAAGAACGGCAACAGCACGCCGCCCGTGACGTACATGTGGTGGGCCCACACCGTGACCGAGAGGCCGGCGATCGCGATCGTCGCACCGATAAGACCGATGTAACCGAACATCGGCTTGCGGCTGAAGACCGGAATCACTTCGGAAATGATTCCGAAGAACGGCAGCGCGATGATGTAGACCTCTGGGTGACCGAAGAACCAGAAGAGGTGCTGCCACAGGAGCGACCCGCCATTTGCGGCGTCGAAGATGTGCGCACCGAATTTACGGTCCGCCTCCAGCGCGAAGAGCGCGGCGGCCAGCACCGGGAAGGCGAGCAGGACCAGCACACCGGTCAGCAGCACGTTCCAGGTGAAGATCGGCATACGGAACATCGTCATGCCGGGTGCGCGCATGCAGATGATCGTGGTGATGAAGTTGACCGAACCGAGGATCGTGCCGAAGCCGGAGAAGGCCAGACCCATGATCCACATGTCGGCGCCGACACCCGGCGAACGGACCGCGTCCGACAGCGGGGCGTAGGCGAACCAGCCGAAGTCGGCGGCGCCCTGCGGGGTGAGGAAGCCGGCCACCGCGATGATCGAGCCGAAGAGGTACAGCCAGTACGCGAACATGTTCAGCCGCGGGAACGCCACGTCGGGCGCGCCGATCTGCAGCGGCATGATCCAGTTCGCGAATCCGGCGAACAGCGGCGTCGCGAACATCAGCAGCATGATCGTGCCGTGCATCGTGAACGCCTGGTTGAACTGCTCGTTCGACATGATCTGCGTGCCGGGACGGGCCAGTTCGGCGCGCATGAAGAGCGCCATGAGTCCGCCGACGCAGAAGAACACGAACGACGTGATCAGGTAGAGCGAGCCGATGGTCTTGTGGTCAGTGGTGGTCAGCCACTTCACCACCAGATTTCCCGGCTCCTTGCGCCGTACCGGCAGCTCGTTCTGGTGAGACACCTCGTCGGCCGCTGCGCCACCGTGAGGTTCGTTGAGGATGGTCACAGTTTGCTCGCTCCCGCGTTCCTGGCCGTGTCGAGCTGCGCGATACCGGACGGGATGTAGCCGGTCTGCCCCTTCTCCGCCAGCTCCTTGAGGTGCTGCTGGTAGCGCTCCGGGGAGACCACCTTGACGTTGAAGAGCATCCGGGAGTGATCGACGCCGCACAGCTCGGCGCACTTGCCCATGAAGGTGCCCTCACGGGTGGGGGTCACCTCGAAGACGTTGGTGTAGCCGGGGATGACGTCCTGCTTCATCAGGAACGGCACCACCCAGAAGGAGTGGATGACGTCGCGGGAGGTCAGGACGAACCGGACCTTCTCTCCCTTGGGCAACCACAGGGTCGGGCCCGGATTGCCGTTCTGGGGGTTCCGCTCGCCCGGCGTGCCGACCGCGTGGACGCCTTCGGCCCCCGCGGGGAACTGCTTGGCGTACCGGTCGGGGATGGAACCGAGCTCCTTGGCGGGCTTGGCTCCCGTGGCGGCGTCGCCGTCCACGTCCTCCACGTAGTTGAAGCCCCAGCTCCACTGGAAGCCGACCACGTTGATGGTGTGGGCCGGCTTGTCCTCGAGCGCGAGGAGCTTCGACTCGTCGCGCGCGGTGAAGTAGAAGAGGACCGAGACGATGATGAGCGGGACCACGGTGTACAGCGCCTCGATGGGCATGTTGTACCGGGTCTGCGGAGGTACTTCGACCTTGGTGCGGCTACGCCGGTGGAAGAAGACGCTCCACAGGATCAGTCCCCACACCAGGACGCCCGTGATGAGCGCTGCCGCCCACGAGCCCTGCCAGAGGGAGAGAATCCTGGGAGCCTCTTCGGTGACCGGGGTAGGCATCCCGAGGCGGGGGAAGTCCTCCCATGTGTACGAGCAACCAGAGGCGGTCGCCAGGACCACGCCCGCGGTCAGCACCTGGAGCAGCTTCCGCCGCATCGGGCGCCGCGACGAGCGGTCGGAGCCGTTGGGACTCACGTAGCGCCTTCCCGAGAGTCTCGCCCGCGCGGTGGGTCGCGGCCGTCTCGCTGGTCGGTCGCCGGCCCTGACGCGGGCAGGGGTTTGGATGTTTATGCGGACCAAACCCTACTGGACGCTATTTGGGGCCGCGCGGGGAGGGTGCCCAACGCGCCGTACCCCTCCCCGAAGGGATGGCTTCTCGGTGGAATCACGGCCTCCGCCCGTCTCCTGACGGCTATTTCCCTGGTGGCGGGGCACCGGCCCGCCACCACGGCGATTAGCGTGGCGGCGTGCCCTACTTCGACGCCGCGTCCTCCGCCCCCCTGCATCCCGTCGCCCGGCAGGCCCTGCTGGCCTCGCTCGACGAGGGGTGGGCCGACCCTGCCCGTCTCTACCGCGAGGGGCGGCGCGCCAGGCTGCTGCTGGACGCGGCCCGCGAGGCGGCGGCGGAGGCCGTGGGGTGCCGCCCGGACGAGCTCGTGTTCACCTCTTCCGGCACCCGCGCGGTGCACTCCGGCGTCTCCGGCGCGCTCGCCGCGCGCCGGCGTGTCGGCCGCCACCTGGTGGTCTCCGCCGTCGAGCACTCCTCCGTGCTCCATTCGGCCGCCGAGCACGAGGGCGGGGGCGGTACGACGACGGAGGTCCCGGTGGACCGGACGGGCCGGGTGGCCCCCGGGGCGTACGCGCGGGCGCTGCGCGAGGACACCGCGCTGGCGTGCCTGCAGACCGCCAACCACGAGGTCGGCACCGAACAGCCGGTGGCCGAAATCGCACAGGAGTGCCGGGCGGTGGGTGTGCCGCTGCTGGTGGACGCGGCGCAGTCGCTGGGGTGGGGTCCGGTGGAGGGGGACTGGTCGCTGCTGACCGCGAGCGCCCACAAGTGGGGCGGCCCCGCGGGGGTCGGACTGCTGGCCGTACGCAAGGGGGTGCGGTTCGCCCCCCAAGGGCCCGCCGACGAGCGGGAGTCCGGCCGGGCGGCCGGTTTCGAGAACCTGCCGGCCATCGTCGCGGCGGCCGCCTCGCTGCGGGCCGTACGGGCGGAGGCGGCCGGCGAGGCGGCGCGGCTGCGGACACTGGTGGAGCGGATCCGGGCCCGGGTGCCCGAGCTCGTACCGGATGTGGAGGTGGTCGGCGATCCGGTGCGGCGACTGCCGCACCTGGTCACCTTCTCGTGTCTGTACGTCGACGGGGAGACGCTGCTGCACGAGCTGGACCGGGCGGGTTTTTCCGTATCGTCCGGTTCGTCCTGCACGAGCAGCACGCTCGCGCCCAGTCACGTGCTGCGGGCGATGGGGGTGCTGACGGAAGGCAACGTCCGGGTCTCGCTCCCGCCGGGGACCCGGGCGCAGGACGTGGACCGCTTCCTGGAGGTGCTGCCGGGTGCGGTGGCGGGGGTGCGGGAGCGGCTGGGCGCGCCGGCCGCGCCGCCCGCCGTCGAACAGTCCGGCGCGCCGTCGCTCGTCGTGGACTCGCTCGGCAAGCGGTGCCCGGTCCCGGTGATCGAGCTGGCCAAGGTGATCGGCGACGTGCCGGTCGGGGGGACGGTGACGGTGCTGTCGGACGACGAGGCGGCGCGGCTGGACATTCCGGCGTGGTGCGGGATGCGGGGGCAGGAGTACGTGGGCGAGCGGGCGGCGGAGCGGGGCGTGGCGTACGTGGTGCGGCGGCTCGCCTGAGGGGTGCGGAGGGGCGGGCCCGCGGCGCTTTGCGCCGCCCGCCCCTCCCCCTGTGGCCCTTCGCGGCTCCACTGCCCGGGGACTCCGCCCCGGGCCCCGCTCCCCGGACGCCGGGCGGGCCGGTGCTCCCGTCCGCCCGGCGCCCCGGGAGACCCCGGAGGGCGTCCCGGGTCAGGACAGGTGCGCCCGGACCTCTTCCGCCGCCTCGTCGCCGTACGCCTTCGTGAAGCGGTCCATGAAGTTGGCGCGGCGCAGCGTGTACTCCTGGGTGCCGAGCGTCTCGATGACCAGGGTCGCCAGCATGCAGCCGACCTGCGCGGCACGTTCGAGGCCGACGCCCCAGGCGAGACCGGACAGGAATCCGGCGCGGAAGGCGTCGCCGACACCGGTCGGGTCGACCTTGCTCTCCTCCTCCGGGCATCCGACGAGCACCGGCTCATCGCCGACGCGCTCGATGCGGACACCGCGGGAGCCGAGCGTGGTGACGCGGTGGCCGACCCTGCCGAGGATCTCGGCGTCGGTCCAGCCGGTCTTGGACTCGATGAGCCCCTTCTCGTACTCGTTGGAGAAGAGGTAGGTCGCGCCGTCGAGCAGCGTGCGGATGTCGTCGCCGGACATGCGGGCGATCTGCTGGGAGAAGTCCGCGGCGAACGGGATGGAGCGGGTCTTGCACTCCTCCGTGTGGCGGAGCATCGCCTCGGGGTCGTCCGCGCCGATCAGCACCAGGTCGAGGCCGCCGACGCGCTCGGCGACCGCCTGGAGCTCGATCTGGCGGGCCTCGCTCATGGCGCCCGTGTAGAAGGAGCCGATCTGGTTGTGGTCGGCGTCGGTGGTGCACACGAAGCGGGCGGTGTGCAGGACCTCGGAGATGCGCACCGAGCCGGTGTCCACTCCGTGCCGGTCGAGCCAGGCGCGGTACTCGTCGAAGTCCGAGCCGGCGGCGCCGACCAGGATCGGGTTGCCGCCGAGCTGGCCCATGCCGAAGCAGATGTTCGGGCCGACTCCGCCCCGGCGTACGTCGAGGTTGTCGACGAGGAAGGAGAGCGAGACCGTGTGCAGCTGGTCCGCGACCAGCTGGTCGGCGAAGCGGCCGGGGAAGGTCATGAGGTGGTCGGTGGCGATGGAGCCGGTGACTGCGATACGCACGGCGAGGACGCTCCTGCGGGCGAGGGGTGAGGACAGTTCACGCTACCCGGTCGTAGCCCTCTCGCACTAAGCGGCAAAACTACCCAATAGTAGGGCTTTTTTCCGTTGCCCCAGGTGCCTACGGTGCCCATGTCAGGGTCCGTGGACGTGCGGCCCCGAGAGCTACGGGAGTATCCCGCATGCACAAGCACAGCGTCATGGTGTCCGTCCGGGCCGAGCAGGACGGCAGCCTGGAGGAACTGCGCGGAGACTGCGCCCGGATGGTCCCGCACTGGGCGGTGCCCGCGGCTCCCGCGCCGGCTCCCGTTCCGGCCTCCCTGATCCACGGGATCTCCGTGCCGCCCGCCTCGGCGCGGCTGGTGGGCGGGATGTCCGAATACGGCGGCTGAGTCCTCCTCCTGCGGCATACGGGGGAACCGCGCGCTCCTCCGTTCCGTCCCACCGGTGTCCCCCGTAAAAGGGATACGACATACGACACAGGACGGCCGAGCAGCCGAAGGAGCGATGCGGTGAGCACCGAGCGACCGGAAGAGGACGCAGTCAGCGCCCGCGGGCGGCGTTCCCCACTGGTCGCCGCCTCAGTGGCCGCGGCGGTGCTGCTGGCCGGGGGCGGCGCGGCGTACTGGGCGTCGACCGCCCCGGGTGGCAGCGGCACCGGGAGCGGCGTGGCGGCGGGTGACGGCACTCCGCCGCCGCTGAACCTCGACGGCCGCGGGGGCGGCGCCCCGGGCATCGCGCCCGGCGAGCCCGACCCGAACGGCGGGGCGACCTACCGCGCGGCGGGGAAGCTGCCGAAGGGGCCCGGTTCCGCCCCTGTGTACCGGGCGTCGGGCACGGTCACCGAGGCCGAGGTGGCGCGACTGGCCGAGGCGCTCGGCCTGCCGGGCAAGCCGCGTGTGGAGGGCCCGGCCTGGAAGGCCGGCGTCACCAAGGACGGCTCGGGGCCGGTGCTCCAGGTCAACAGGCAGGCGCCGGGCACCTGGACCTTCGCGCAGTACGGCCGGGGCGGCAGCGACGACTGCGCCAAGCGCGAGAAGTGTTCCGACACCTCCTACGCGCCCGGCGGCCAGGGCTCCGCGGTGAGCGAGAAGGCCGCGAAGGAGGCGGCGGCGCCGGTGCTGAAGGCGGTGGGCCAGGACGACGCCGAGCTGGACGCACGCCAGCTGATGGGGGCGGTGCGGGTGGTGAACGCCGACCCGAAGGTGGGCGGGCTGCCGACGTACGGCTGGGCGACCGGGGTCCAGATCGGCCCCGACGGCCGGCTGGTGGGGGGCAGCGGGCAGTTGAAGAGCCTGACGAAGGGCGCCGAGTACCCGGTGATCAGCGCGGGTGAGGCGCTGGAGCAGCTGAACAGGGCCGGCGAGGGTGCCGGCAAGACCGGTATCGGCGGCTGCGCCACGCCCGTCCCCCACGGGGCCGAGGACCGTGCGGCCCGCGCCGGGGCCGAGGCGCCGTGCGAGACGGGCGGCGGGCAGCCGCCGGCCGCGCCGGAGCCCGTGACCGTGGGCAAGGCGGTCTTCGGGCTGGCTGCGCAGTACGTCGACGGGCGGCAGGCGCTCGTACCCTCGTGGCTCTTCGAGGTGAAGCCGGGAGGCGGCGCGCAGCCCTTCACCGTCACCCACCCCGCGGTCGATCCGGACTACCTGGCCGAGCCGCCCGCGGCGCCGTCGCCGCGCGAGAGCGCTCCGCCGGCCCCGCCCGGGAGCGGAGAGCCCCCGGCGCCGGCGCGGCACGTCGAGTCGTACAGCGCCGACGGGCGCGAGCTGACCCTGCACTTCTGGGGCGGGGTGTGCAGCGACTACGGCGCGAAGGCGAGCGAGGAGGGCGGGATGGTGAAGGTGAGGATCACCGAGACCAGTCCGGAGCCGGGGAGGGCCTGCATCATGATCGCCAAGGAGCTGACGGAGACCGTGACGCTCGACAAGCCGCTGGACGGCCGGAAGGTCGTGGACGCGCGGAGCGGCGAGACGGTGCCGCGCGCTTAGGCCCGTACGCCGCAGAGCACGGAGAAGGCGGCCGTCCCGGTACGGGGCGGCCGCCTTCTCTCACGCGCGGTTCAGATTTAGCTGAACGAGTCACCGCAGGCGCAGGAGCCCGTGGCGTTCGGGTTGTCGATCGTGAAGCCCTGCTTCTCGATGGTGTCGACGAAGTCGATGGAGGCGCCGCCCAGGTACGGGGCGCTCATGCGGTCGGTGACGACCTTGACGCCGTCGAAGTCCTTGACGACGTCACCGTCGAGCGAGCGCTCGTCGAAGAAGAGCTGGTACCGCAGACCGGAGCAGCCACCGGGCTGCACGGCGACGCGCAGCGCCAGATCGTCCCGGCCTTCCTGGTCCAGCAGGGCCTTGACCTTGGCCGCGGCGGCGTCGGACAGGAGAATGCCGTCGCTCACGGTGGTCTTGTCGTCCTGAACGGACATCTACATCTCTCCCGGGTTGTACGGACTGCTTGCCGACGGTTGCAACCGGCGCGGCCGCGGATTCATTCCGGGCCTGAGCGCTTGTCTTCTCCATTCATGCTCGCACACACCGCTCCGTGGGGGCACGGGGCCGGAGCCGACGGCAATTCGTCACATCGACGACATCGGCATCGTCAAAGTGACATGAAGCGGTTATGATAGATAACGTCAAATCGACGAAAAGCGTGTTCGCAGACAAGAAAGGGTGCGTGCCGTGACCACCGCCCAGCCACTGGACGTCCAGCCGACGCCGCTCGCTCTCCTGCTGCTCGGCCGCGAGGCCGACGCCAGGAGCGAGCGCGGCGTGGACTGCCCCGGCGACCTGCCCTCGCCCTCGGACCCGGACCTGGTGGAGCGCGCCCGCGCGGCCAAGGAAAAGCTCGGGGACAAGGTCTTCGTCCTCGGCCACCACTACCAGCGTGACGAGGTCATCCAGTTCGCCGATGTCACCGGGGACTCCTTCAAGCTGGCCAAGGACGCGGCCGCCAGGCCGGAGGCCGAGTACATCGTCTTCTGCGGCGTGCACTTCATGGCCGAGTCCGCGGACATCCTGACCTCCGACGACCAGAAGGTCGTGCTCCCCGACCTGGCGGCGGGCTGCTCGATGGCCGACATGGCCACCGCCGAGCAGGTCGCCGAGTGCTGGGACGTGCTGACCGAGGCGGGGGTGGCCGAGCAGGTCGTGCCCGTGTCGTACATGAACTCCTCCGCCGACATCAAGGCGTTCACCGGCAAGCACGGCGGGACGATCTGTACGTCGTCGAACGCCAAGCGGGCGCTGGACTGGGCCTTCGAGCAGGGCGACAAGGTGCTCTTCCTTCCCGACCAGCACCTGGGGCGCAACACCGCGGTGCGGGACATGGGCATGTCGCTGGACGACTGCGTCCTGTACAACCCGCACAAGCCGAACGGCGGCCTGACCGCCGAGGAGCTGCGGAACGCGAAGATGATCCTGTGGCGCGGGCACTGCTCGGTGCACGGGCGCTTCTCGGTCGAGTCCGTCGACGACGTGCGCGAGCGCATCCCGGGCGTCAACGTCCTCGTGCACCCCGAGTGCAAGCACGAGGTGGTGGCGGCCGCCGACTACGTCGGCTCGACGGAGTACATCATCAAGATGCTGGAGGCGGCTCCGGCCGGCTCCAAGTGGGCCATCGGCACCGAGCTGAACCTGGTGCAGCGGCTCGCCAACCGGTTCGCCCCGGAGGGCAAGGAAGTCGTCTTCCTCGACAAGACGGTCTGCTTCTGCTCGACCATGAACCGCATCGACCTGCCGCACCTGGTGTGGGCGCTGGAGTCGCTGGCCGAGGGCAACCTCGTCAACCGCATCGAGGTCGAGCGCGAGACCGAGCAGTTCGCGAAGCTCGCGCTGGAGCGGATGCTGGCGCTGCCGTAGCCGCGCCTCCCGCTTCTCGTAACGCAGGTAACAGGTAAGGGTCACCCCGCAATGCGGGGTGACCCTTACCTGCGTTACCGGGTGCGGGGCTGCTGCTTACCTGCAAGCGTGGGAAGCGATGAGTTCTGCGGCGTCCCGGCGTCTACCACTGCACAAGGCCATCAGCACCCCGGAAGGGTGAGGAACATGCAGTACATGATCCAGATGAACGTGCCCGCCGACGAGTGGGACGGCATGATGTCGTCGTTCTCCAAGGACGACATGCTGGCGATGTTCGCGCACATGGACGCGCTCAACCAGGAGATCGGCGCGGCGGGCGAGCTGGTGGAGGCCCGTGGTCTCGGCGGGCCCACGATGGTCAAGACGGTACGGGCGATGGACGACGGCCGGGCGAAGGTGACCGACGGACCCACGGAGCCCGGGCGCATCCTGGCCGGCTACTGGGTGGTCGACGTCAAGAACGAGGAACGGGCCCTGGAGATCGCCGCGCGGGCCTCGGCCTGCCCCGGCCCCGGCGGAAAGCCCGGGAACGATCCGGTCGAGGTGCACGCCATCCCGGAGGGGCCGCCCGAGGTGCCGGAGCCCTGAGCGGACCCGGCCGGGCCCGGAACGGGGTGAGCCCCGGCCCCCTTCTCCAGGGGGCCGGGGCTCACCGCCGTGCCGTGCCGTACGCCGGTCAGACCTTCGCCGGCTCCTGCTCCTGCTCCGGCGACTCGGAGCCGGACGGGGCCGGGGCGCCCGCCTTCGCCGCGCGCTTGGCCGCCTTCTTCCCGGCCCGGCGCTCCTTGCGGAGCTCCACCATCGCGTACAGCGTCGGCACCAGCAGCAGGGTCAGCAGCGTCGACGTGATCAGACCGCCGATCACCACGATCGCCAGCGGCTTCGAGATGAAACCGCCCTCACCGGTGATGCCCAGTGCCATCGGCAGCAGCGCGAAGATCGTCGCGAGTGCCGTCATCAGGATCGGGCGCAGACGGTGACGCCCGCCCTCCAGGACCGCCTCGACGACTCCCAGGCCCTGGGCCCGGTACTGGTTGATCAGGTCGATCAGCACGATCGCGTTGGTGACCACGATGCCGATCAGCATCAGCATGCCGATCATCGCCGGGACGCCCATCGGCGTACCGGTGAGGAGCAGCAGGCCGAGCGCACCGGTCGCCGCGAAGGGGATGGACACCAGCAGGATCAGCGGCTGGACGAGTGAACGGAACGTCGCCACCAGCAGCATGAAGACGATCGCGACGGCCGCCAGCATGGCCAGGCCGAGCTGGGCGAACGCCTCGTTCTGGTCGGAGGAGACACCGCCGATCTCGACGCTCGCGCCCTCCGGCAGCTTCTTCTTGAGCTCGGTGATCTCCGTCTGGAGCGCGGCGGTCACCGCGCCCGTGTTGTCGGCGGTCGGCTTGGCCGTGATCGTCGCGGCGCGGGCGCCGTCGATCCGGGTCTGCGAGACCGGCCCCGCGACCAGCTTCACGTCGGCGATGTCACCGAGCTTCACCTGGCCGAGGTTCAACTTCTTCAGCTCGTCCATCGTGGTGGCCGGCCTGGCAGACTTCACGACGACATCGCGCTCGGTGTCGTCCAGGATCGCCTTGCCCGAGGTGGTGCCGCGCACCGCCTGGGTGACGGCGGCGCCGAGCGTGGCCTGGTTGAAGCCCGCGGCGGCCGCCCTGTCGTTGGCCTTGACGGAGATCCGGGGCACGCTCTGGGCCAGGTCGCTCTGGACGTCGGTGACGTCGTCGAGGGTCGCGACCGCGTCCCGCACCTGCTCGGACGCCTTCTTCAGCACATCGCCGTCACCGGCCTTGACCACGACGCTCAGGTCCTGGCTGCCGAAGCCGCCGCCCGCGCCGATCGTGGTCTCGCCGATGCCGTCGAGCCTGCCCAGTTCCTCGTCGATCCGGTCCTGGGTGGCCTCGAAGTCGGAGGCGTCCTCGAGGGTCAGCTGGTACGTCGCCTGGTTGGCGCCCGTGCCTCCGCCGAAGGCGGCCGCGAAGCCCGAGGAGCCGACCGTGACCTGGTAGTCCTTGATCGTGTCGATGGAGTCGAGCGCCTTCTCGACCTTCAGCGCGGCCCGGTCGGCGGCGGCCAGGCTGGTGCCCGGTTCCAGCTCCTGGGTGACGGACAGGGTGTCCTGCTCGCCCTGGTCGAGGAAGTTGGTCTTCAGCAGCGGCGCCATGGCGAACGTACCGAGAAGGACGACGATCGCGATGGCCAGGCTGGTGAGGCGGCGGCGGGTCGCGAAGCGCAGGACCGGGACGTACATCCGCTGGAGCGGGCTGCGCCGCTCCTTCTCCTCCGCCTTGCGGCGCAGCTCCGCCGGGTCGACGCCCTCGGAGCCCTTGGGCGCGCGCAGGAACCAGTACGAGAAGACCGGCACCACGGTGAGGGACACCAGCAGCGAAGCGAGCAGGGCGGCCGTGACGGTGAGGGAGAACGAGCCGAACAGCTGGCCCACCATGCCGCCGACCAGGCCGATCGGCAGGAAGACCGCGACGGTGGTCAGCGTGGACGCGGTGACCGCGCCGGCCACCTCCTTGACCGCGGTGGTGATCGCCGAGTGGCGCTCCTCGCCGTACGCCAGGTGACGCTTGATGTTCTCCAGGACCACGATCGAGTCGTCGACGACGCGGCCGATCGCGATGGTCAGCGCGCCGAGCGTGAGGACGTTGAGCGACAGGTCGCGCGTCCACAGCACGATCAGCGCGAGGACGACCGACAGCGGGATGGAGATGGCCGTGACGAGCGTCGAACGGATCGACGCCAGGAAGACCAGGATGACGATCACGGCGAAGACCAGGCCGAGGGCGCCCTCGGTGGTCAGGCCGGAGATCGACTTGGAGACGGCCGGGCCCTGGTCGAAGACGACCGCGATCTCGCTGTCCGCGCCGATGCTCGCGCGCAGGTCGGGGAGGAGGTCCGTGACCGCGTCGGAGATGGCGACGGCGCTGCCGTCCTGGTCCATGGTGATGGCCAGGGACAGGCTGGGCTTGCCGTTGGTGCGGGTGATGGAGACCGCGGTGGCGGGCTGCTCCTCGACGGTGGCGACGTCACCGAGGCGTACCGGCTTCGGCGGCTTGCCCCCCTGGCCGGCGGGTGCGCCGGTGGCGGCAGCGGTGACGCGCAGGTCCTCGATCTGCCGCAGCGACGTGTAGCCGCCGCCGACCTGGACCGTACGGCTCTTGCCGTCCTCGGCGAAGGAACCGCCCGGGACGGTGGCGCCGCCCGCCTGGAGGGCCTGGCTGAGCGCGGAGACGTCGAGGCCGGCCGCCGCGAGCTTCTTGTCGTCGGGGGTGACGGCGACCTGGAGGTCCCGTACGCCGTCGATGCCGACCTGGCTCACACCGTCGATGTCCTCCAGGCGGGGGACGACGGTGTTCTCCAGCCGGTCGGCGAGCGCCTGCTGGTCCTGGGACGAGGTGACCGCGAGCAGGACGGTCGGTATGTCGTCCGTCGAGCCGGCCACGACCTGCGGGTCGACGTCGGCGGGCAGCTGGGCGCGGGAGCGGTTCACGGCCTGCTGGACGTCGGCGACGAGCTGCTTGGTGTCGTTGTCGTAGTCGAACTGGGCCATGATCACGGCGTTGCCCTCGCTCGCCGTGGAGGTGACTCCGGTGATGCCGTCGACTGCCTTGATGGTGTTCTCGAGCGGTTCGACGACCTGCTTCTCGACCACGTCGGGGGACGCACCCTGATAGGGCGCCAGCACGGAGACCATCGGGAACTCGATGGTGGGCAGCAGCTGCTGCTTGAGCTGCGGTATCGCGATGGCGCCGAAGACGATCGCGATGATCGACATCAGACCGATCAGCGCCCGCTGAGCGAGGCTGAATCTGGACAGCCAGGACATGGGTGGGTCTCTCTTCTGTGGCGTGCGAGGCAGGCGGACACGGTGGTCCGCTTATACGATCAGCCATGCGAAGAGGGCGATCCGTCGCTCCCAGGTGCCTTTCTTATGCCGCGCATACCGCAGCTGGAGTACGCGTCCCTACACCTTCACTCCACCCTCGGCCGCACAAGGCCCGATTCGTACGCGATTACCACCAATTGGGCCCTGTCGCGGGCGCCGAGCTTCGCCATCGCCCTGTTCACATGGGTCTTGACGGTGAGCGGGCTGACGACCAGCCGCTCGGCGATCTCGTCGTTGGAGTGGCCGCCCGCGACCTGGACGAGGACCTCGCGCTCGCGCACGGTCAGCGCCGAGAGCCGTTCGGCGCGGGCCGCGGTGGCCTCGTCGTCCTCCGCCGTGCCGCCCTGGGCGAGGAACTTGGCGATCAGGCCCTTCGTGGCGACGGGCGAGAGCAGGGCCTCACCGGCCGCGGCGATACGGATGGCGCTGAGCAGCTCGTCCGGCTCCGCCCCCTTGCCGAGGAAGCCGGAGGCACCGGCGCGCAGGGACTGCACGACGTACTCGTCCACCTCGAAGGTCGTCAGCATGACGACGCGCACCGCGGACAGCTCCGGGTCCTCACTGATCATGCGCGTGGCGGCGAGGCCGTCCGTACCGGGCATGCGGATGTCCATCAGGACGACGTCGGCGCGCAGGGCGCGGGCGAGCTCGACGGCCCGGGCGCCGTCCGCGGCCTCGCCGACGACCTCCATGTCGGGCTCGGAGTCCACCAGGACCCGGAAGGCGCTGCGCAGGAGCGCCTGGTCGTCGGCGAGCAGGACGCGGATGGTCGTGGCCGTCGTCATCTGTCTTCCCCCGTACCGGTACGCGCCGTGAACGGCAGGATCGCATGCACGCGGAACCCGCCGCCGTAGCGGGGGCCCGCGGTCAGGGTCCCGCCGAGGGCGGTGACGCGCTCGCGCATCCCGGTGAGGCCGTGGCCGCCGCCGGCTCCGGGGCCCTCCGCCCCCGCCGTCCCCCCGGCCGCCCCCGCGCCGTTGTCGATCACCGTGACTTCGGCGGACGGGCCGACGCGGACCACACTCACCTCGGCCCTGGCGTGCGGGCCCGCGTGCTTCTGGACGTTGGTCAGGGACTCCTGGATGATCCGGTACGCCGCGAGGTCGACGGCGGCGGGCAGGGGGGCGGCCGCCTCGTTGTCCGGCCTGGCCACCTCCACCGGGAGGCCCGCGTGGCGGAAGGTGTCCAGGAGCTGGTCGAGCACGGCGAGGCCGGGGGCGGGTTCGGTCGGGGCCTCGGGGTCGCCGGACTGGCGGAGCAGGCCGACGGTGGCGCGCAGCTCGTTCAGTGCGGAGCGGCTGGCGTCCCGTACGTGCGCGAGGGCTTCCTTGGCCTGGTCGGGGCGCTTGTCCATGACGTGGGCCGCGACGCCCGCCTGGACGTTGACGAGAGCGATGTGGTGGGCGACGACGTCGTGGAGGTCGCGGGCGATGCGCAGGCGCTCCTCCGCGACACGGCGGCGGGCCTCCTCCTCCCGGGTGCGCTCGGCACGTTCGGCGCGTTCACGGATGGCGTCGACGAAGGCGCGGCGGCTGCGTACGGCGTCTCCGGCGGTCGCCCCGATACCGGTCCAGGCGAAGATCCCCAGGTTCTCCTGGGAGTACCAGGGGCCGGAGCCGAAACACATCGCGGCGGCCGTCAGGCCGGTCATCGTCAGCAGGCCCACGCGCCAGGTGGTGGGGCGGTCCGTGCGGGACGCGACGGTGTAGAGCGCGATGACGGCGCTCATCGCGACGGGCGCCGGCGGGTCGCCCGCGACGAGCTCGACGAGCGTGACCACGCCCGTGAAGGCGAGTACGGCCATGGGCCTGCGGCGCCGCAGGACGAGGGCGGCGGAGCCGAGCACCATCAGGACGACGCTGCGGGCTCCGGGGACCCGGGTGCCGAAGGTCGGCCCGTTGGGGCCGCCGTGCGGGTCGGCGAAGGCCCCGGCCACGGTCATCACCAGCACGGCGAGCGCCAGGGCGGCGTCGAGGGCGAGGGGGTGTGCGCGGAGCCAGCACCGGGACCGGGCGTAACCCGTACCGAGGGCAGTCATGGCGCAACGGTACGGCGTGCGGGCAGGGGCGCGGGGCCGCTCCCCCGCCCGGTCAGCCGGGGATCAGGCCGTCGTCGGTCAGCATCTCGCGGACCTCGTCCAGCGTCGCGTCCTGCGACGGGAGGATCAGTTCCGAAGGTTCCAGGGACTCGTCCGGCAACGGCTCCCCGAGGCGGCGTACCGCTTCGAGGAGCGCACCGAGCGTGCGCCGGAAGCCGGACTCGTCCCCGCTCTCCATTTCGGCGAGCAGTTCGTCGTCCAGCTTGTTCAGCTCGGCGAAGTGGCTGTCGGCCAGCTTCACCTGCCCCTCCCCCATGATCCGTACGATCACGACGTTCTCCCTTGGTGGAGTGAGGGCGGCCTACTGCTTGTCGAAGTTGTGCCGGGGCTGCGACTGCTGCGTCCCGTCCTGCGCGCCGCCTTCGAGCGCCTGCTGCTGCGCCGTCGGACCGCCCGCCAGCTCGGCCTTCATGCGCTGCAGCTCCAGCTCCACATCCGTACCACCGGAGATGCGGTCCAGCTCGGCGGCGATGTCGTCCTTCGCCATCCCGGACGGGTCGTCCAGGGCGCCGGAGGCCAGCAGCTCGTCGATCGCGCCGGCCCGTGCCTGGAGCTGCGCGGTCTTGTCCTCGGCCCGCTGGATCGCCAGGCCGACGTCGCCCATCTCCTCGGAGATGCCGGAGAAGGCCTCGCCGATCCGGGTCTGCGCCTGCGCGGCGGTGTAGGTGGCCTTGATGGTCTCCTTCTTCGTGCGGAAGGCGTCGACCTTGGCCTGGAGGCGCTGCGCGGCGAGCGTCAGCTTCTCCTCCTCGCCCTGGAGCGTCCGGTGCTGCGTCTCCAGGTCGGTGACCTGCTGCTGCAGCGCGGCACGGCGGGACAGCGCCTCACGGGCGAGGTCCTCCCGGCCGAGCGCGAGCGCCTTGCGCCCCTGGTCCTCCAGCTTGGAGGACTGGCCCTGCAACTGGTTCAGCTGCAGTTCGAGGCGCTTGCGCGACGTCGCCACATCGGCGACACCGCGGCGTACCTTCTGCAGCAGCTCCAGCTGCTTCTGATACGAGTAATCGAGGGTCTCGCGCGGATCCTCGGCCCGGTCAAGGGCCTTGTTTGCCTTCGCGCGGAAGATCATCCCCATACGCTTCATGACACCGCTCATGGGCTTCGCGCGCCCCCTTCTGACGGACTACGGACTCCGGCTCCAGCACTTGAACCCACATTACGGGCCCTGCATCCATTACCGCACTGTTCGCGGGCCGATGCGCTCCTCCTCCAGGACGACTACGGCCCGCCGGGCTCCAGCCCAGGGAGTAGGTGACAGCCGGGGAAACCGACCGTTGCGGGATCGTTCCCCTCAGGGCTGTGGTCCATGCCCGGCACCCCGTACCCTTGGGTTTTGTGTTCCGTAGCCGTTCCTCCAAGGAAGAGAAGGCCCCCACCGACAAGGTGCAGGTGGACCTCTCCAAGCAGCCCCGTGATCCGCAGGCCCCGAAGGGCCGCCCCACCCCGAAGCGCGCTGTCGCACAGTCGCAGCGCCGCAGCGTGGCGGCGACCCCGGCGAACCGCAAGGAGGCGATGAAGCGTCAGCGCGAAGCCCGCCGTGCGGACCTGGCAAGGCAGCGGGAGGCACTGGCGAGCGGGGACGAGCGCTACCTGCCGGCCCGCGACAAGGGCCCCGTCCGCCGTTTCGTGCGCGACTTCGTCGACTCCCGCTTCTGCGTGGCCGAGTTCTTCCTGCCGCTCGCGGTGGTGATCCTCGTCCTCAGCATGATCCGCATCAGCAACATCCAGAACATCGCGCTGCTGCTGTGGCTCGGTGTGATCGTGATGATCGTGATCGACTCGATCGGCCTGGTCATCCGGCTCAAGAAGCAGCTGAACGAGCGCTTCCCGAACGAGCCGAAGCGCGGCGCCGTGGCCTACGGCCTGATGCGTACGCTCCAGATGCGCCGCCTGCGTCTGCCGAAGCCCCAGGTCAAGCGCGGGGAACGGCCCTGAGCGCGGACGCCACGGACATCACGGGCACGTCCCGGCCCCGGAGCGCGAGCGCGGCGGCCGGCTCGCCGCAGGGCGCCGGCGCCCTGCGCGACACCGTCAGCCAGGAACTGGTAGCCCGCCGGCTCGACGAGCAGATATCGGCCCGCTTCCCGGTGGGCCGGCGGCTCGCCGTGCTCGACGTCGGCATGGGCCGGGGCGCGCAGGCCCTGCGCCTGGCCCGGGCCGGTCACAAGGTGACCGGCCTGGAGTCCGACCGGGACATGCTGGCGGCGGCGCGCGAGACGCTCGCCGGTGAGCCCGAGGGCATCCGCGAGCGGGTGCACCTGATCGAGGGCGACGGCACGGAGACCGGGGTCCACTTCCTGCCCGGCAGTTTCGACGTGGTGCTGTGCCACGGCGTGCTGATGCACGTCCAGGAGCCCGACGCCATGGTCGCGGGCCTGGCGAGGATGCTGGCGCCCGGCGGGCTGCTGTCGCTGCTCGTACGGAACGCCGACGCGCTCGCGATGCGGCCCGGCCTCGCCGGGGACTGGTCGGGGGCGCTCGCCGCGTTCGACTCGGACACCTACACCAACCGGCTCGGCCTGCCGGTCCGCGCCGACCGGCTCGGCGCGCTGAGGGCGACCCTCGCCGGGATCGCCGCCCCGCTGCACGCCTGGTACGGCGTGCGGGTCTTCACCGACCACGTCGAGGGCGACGGGGCGGAGCTCTCCCCGGAGGAGCTGGAGCGGGTACTGGCCCTGGAGGACCGGGCCGGGCGCACCGACCCCTACCGGCAGGTCGCGGCACTGCTGCACCTGTGCGGCGTACGCGGCTGAGAAGCCCGGCGGCCCTCCGATGGACCCGCTCCACGGGCCTGGAATTTCCGCAAAAGGGACACTCCAGGCATGGATGGATCACGTGACCCCAGCCGTGCGCGCCGTTGGCTCCTGCTGCCCCTGACCACCGGAGCCTGCGCGGTCGCGCTGCTGGGTCCGAGTGGTTGTTCCGCCCCGGACACGGCGCCCGACTCGCCGGCGTCCACCGCGGACGCGGGAGCGCCGGTGGCGCCCGGAGCGCGGGAGGACCTGCAGAACGACTACCAAGAGGTGATCAGGGAGGTGCTGCCCTCGGTCGTGCAGATCGAAGCGTCCGGTGGTCTGGGGTCGGGCGTCGTCTACGACGACAAGGGGCACGTCGTCACCAACGCCCATGTGGTCGGCCAGGAGAGGAACTTCAAGGTCACGGCGGCCACCGGGGGTACCACGCTCGGCGCGAGGCTGGTCGCCGCCTACCCCGAGCAGGACCTCGCCGTCATCAAGCTCGACCGTCTTCCCGACGGGCTGAGGGCCGCGAGGTTCGCGGACTCCTCCGGGGTCGAGGTGGGGCAGATCGTGCTGGCGATGGGGAGTCCGCTGGGGCTTTCCAGCAGCGTCACGCAGGGCATCGTCTCCGCGGTCGGCAGGACCGTGAGCGCGTCGCCTTCGGGCGGCGGGACGGGCGCGACCATCGCGAACATGGTGCAGACCTCGGCCGCGATCAATCCGGGCAACAGCGGGGGCGCGCTGGTCGGCCTCGACAGCGGGGTCGTCGGCATCCCGACGCTCGCGGCGACCGACCCGGCCCTGGGCGGCAGCGCGGCGCCGGGGATCGGGTTCGCGATCCCGTCCTCGCTGGTGAGGACGGTCGCCGACCAGATCATCAGGGACGGCAGGGTCACCGACTCGGGGCGGGCGGCCCTGGAGATCACGGCCCGTACGGTCGTGAACAGCGCCTTCGAACCGGCCGGCGTCGCCGTCGTCTCGGCCGAGCCGGACGGCGCGGCGGCGCAGGCGGGCCTGAAGGCCGGGGACGTCATCACCGCGGTCGGCTCCACCCCGCTCACCACGGTCACCTCGCTGGCGGAGGCGCTGGCCCCGCACAAGCCGGGCGACCGGGTGCGGGTGAGCTACCTGCGCGACGGCGAGAAGCGCACGGCGGACGTCACCCTCGGCGAGATCTAGGGCACTTCCGGTGTGCCCCCGGCCGCCGGGCGGGCTCGGCGCGAGCCCGCCCGGCGGCCAAGGACACGTGGCCGGCCGTCACGTCCGCGCACCGCCGAGCCGCCAGGCCGTCGGACCGTCAGGCCTCTTCGGCGTGCAGGCTCATCGGGCCGTAGATCTTCGTGCCGTCGTCGAAGAGCACCACCTGGTCGGCGCCGCCCTCGACCAGGTCCTTCCAGACCTCGCCGATCCACGACTCCGCGTCGCCCTGCGTGGTGAACTCCTCCGGCACCACCGCCGGCTGGACCTCCGTACCGTCGGCCTTCTCGAACCGCCACGTCCACGCCATGTTCGCCTCCAGGTTCCCGCTCGTGCTTTTGTCCAGCACAGCCTGCCCCGCAGAGTAGCCGGGGTATCCGGGCGCGCGTCACCGGCGGGGACGCGGGAGGATCGTCCTCGTGGAACTGACTCTCCTCGGCACCGGGGCCCCGGCAGGCCTGCCCCGCCCCGACTGTCCCTGCGCCTCGTGCGCCACCGCCCGCGGCGGCCTGGCGCGGGCGGCGACCGCACTGCTCGTGGACGACGCGCTGCTGCTCGACCTGACGCCGGGGGCGGCGCTGGCCGCCGCCCGCGCCGGACACTCGCTCACCGGCGTACGGCAGGTGCTGCTGACGCATCCGCACGACGGCCCTCCGATGGAGCTGCCGGCCGGACTGCCGGCGGCCGGGCGGGTGCCGGACGGGCGGGAGCTGACGCTGATCAGCGGGCACCGGGTGCGGGCCGTCCCGATGGACGCGCCCGGCACGGGGTACGAGGTGACCTCGCCGGACGGCGAGGTGCTGCTGTACCTGCCGCCGGGCGGCGCTCCCGCCGGGGTGGCAGCGGGCGGCCGTACGTACGACATGGTCGTCGCCGACATCACGGGCCGGCCCGACGCGCTGGCGCGGCTGCGGGCGGCCGGAGCCGTCGGTGCGGCCACGGACGTCGTCGCCGTACACCTCGACCACGACGTGCCGCCGGGTCCCGAGCTGGAGCGGCGGCTCGCGGCGGCGGGTGCGCGGGCCGTGCCGGACGGGACGACCGTGGTCGTCGGCGAGTACCACGCGGTGCCGGATGTGCCGCGCCGGACGCTGGTGCTGGGCGGGGCGCGGTCGGGCAAGTCGGTGGAGGCCGAGCGGCGCCTGGAGGCCTTTCCCGAGGTGGTGTACGTCGCCACGAGCGGCATCCGCGACGGTGACGAGGAGTGGGCGGAGCGGGTGGGACTGCACCGGGAGCGCAGACCGGGTGCGTGGCGCACCGAGGAGACGTGCGAGCTGGCGCCGCTGCTGGCGGCGGACGGGCCGCCGCTGCTGATCGACTGTCTGGCGCTGTGGCTGACCGACGCGATGGACCGGGTCGGGGCGTGGGACGACGCGAAGTGGGCGGCGGACGGGCAGCGGGCGCTGCGGGAGCGGGTGGCGGAGCTGGTGGAGGCGGTGCGGGCCACGCGGCGGACGGTGGTGGCGGTGAGCAACGAGGTGGGATCGGGCGTGGTGCCGGCCACGGCGAGCGGGCGCCGGTTCCGGGACGAACTGGGGCGGCTGAACGCGGCGTTCGCCGGGGAGTGCGAGCAGGTCCTGCTGGTGGTGGCGGGGCAGGCGATGGTGGTGCGCGGGTGAGTGCGGCCTTCCGGGGCTTCGCTCCGGGCCCCGCCCTTCGAGCGCCGGAGGGGCTGGAGCCGCCCGGTGGAGCACCCGGCCCGGCCGCGTCGGCCCGTCCGGTGCCCGAGGGCACGGGCGGCCCCGCGGGGCGCCCGAACCGCTGACGGGTCGTCAGCGAAGGTGCCGGTACTGTTCGGCGAATGAGCTCGCTTAACCTCGACGACTTTTCCGACCTGATCGAGCGCCCGGACGGTGGCGTGCGGCGCGACGCCGAAGAGCGCCGGGAGCGGCTGATCGTGCCGCCCGGCGCGCTCGGCCGGCTCGACGAGCTGGGTGAGTGGCTGTCGGCCGCGCAGGCGTCCGTACGGGTCAAGCCCGTGGAGCGGGCCCGCGTGGTCCTCTTCGCCGGTGACCACGGCGTGGCGGAACTGGGCGTGTCGGCCCGTCCCGCGGGGAGCGCCCACCGGCTCGTGCGCGCCGTGCTGGACGGCGAGAGCCCCGTCGCCGTGCTGGCCCGCCGCACGGGCGCGTCGGTGCGGATCGTCGACGCCGGACTCGACTGCGATCCGGAGCTGCTCCCCGAAGACGTCGTACGCCACCGGGTGCGGCGCGGCAGCGGGCGCATCGACGTCGAGGACGCGCTCACCGTGGAGGAGGCCGAGCAGGCCGTACGCCTGGGCATGGCGATCGCCGACGAGGAGGCCGACTCCGGAACCGATCTGGTCGTACTCGGTGATCTGAGCGTCGGCGGCACGACCGCCGCCGCCACCCTGATCGCCGCCCTGTGCGGCACGGACGCCTCCGTGGTCACCGGGCGCGGCGGCGTCCACATCGACGACCTGGCGTGGATGCGCAAGTGCGCGGCCATCCGGGACGCGCTGCGCCGGGCGCGGCCGGTCCTCGGCGACCAGCTGGAGCTGCTGGCGACCGTGGGCGGCGCCGACCTCGCCGCGGCGACCGGTTTCCTGCTCCAGTGCGCGGTGCGGCGCACGCCGGTGATCCTCGACGGCGTGGTGTCCGCGGCCTGTGCCCTGGTCGGCCAGCGCGCCGCTTTCCGGGCGCCGGACTGGTGGCTCGCGGGCCAGGTGAGCGGTGAGCCGGGCCAGACGAAGGCGCTGGACCGGATGGCGCTCACCCCTCTGCTCGACCAGGGCGTCACCGTGGGGGAAGGGGCCGGGGCCCTGCTCGCGCTCCCCCTCGTGCAGGCCGCCGCCGCTCTCGCGGCGGAACTGCCCGAGCGGACACCGGACGACGAGGCGACGGACGACGGGGCGACGGACGACAAGGCCGCGGACGACGGGGCGACGACCGGCGTGGCGGCCGACGGGACCGGCGGCGCGACGGGCTGACCGCGTGTGCGGCATGTGCGGCCGGCGGTCGCACATGCCGCCCTCTCCGCACCGCGGCGGCCCCTACCGCCGCGTTTCAGGACAGAAGTCCGGCGGGCCGCCGAAGGAAAGACCCGGCGCGCCCCGGGTGCTCACTTCTCGTCATGCGCGGGCGTCCGGTCCGGGGCCCCGCCGATGAGGTCCTGGATCTTCCGGCCGGGCCCCGACCAGCGGCGGTCGTGGCGCCACAGGCGCAGCGCGGCTCTGGCGCGGGCCCTGGGGCGCCGGCGGTAGAGGCGTCTGGCCCACGGGGAGCCGGGTTTGGCCAGCCGGATCGCGCCGACGAGCGCGACGACGGGCACGACCGTGCCGAAGAGCGCGGTGAGGACCTTGCCCTTGCTGAGCGCAATCAGCGCCAGGGAGAAGTTGACGAGCACGTTCAGGACGAGTGCGGCGCGGCTCTCCTGCTCGTCCGGCGACAGTTCGTCCACCCCGAAGGGCACGGATCCGATGAGGACCAGCCCCACCACGGCGGCGGTCACGACCACGACCTCCACGCTCCGCCGGCCCTGTTCGCTCCAGTACACGTCGTCGAGATGGAGGACGAGCGCGAACTCGTCGAGGACCAGCCCCGCACCCGTCCCGAAGATCACCGCGCAGATCGCCGAGCTGACGCCGTGCGCGCCGGTGGCCACCGCACCGAAGCCGCCGATCGTCATCAGGATCATGCCGGGGACCACGTGGTGGATGTGCAGACCGCCGGGTGAGACGTTCCGGAAGGGGCCGCGGCCCGCCCGGATCATCCGGGTGACGGTGCGGGTGACCGCGAACGTGAGGACGAAGGAGAGCAGGGCCAGCAGCAGCGGGAGCTTTCCCGGTTCGAGGATGTTCCGGTACCACCAGTGACCCATGCCACTCGGTCCCCTCTGGGAGATTTTGCGCCTTATGCGCAACTTACCGGCCTCCCCTGGCGACTAGCGTGCGCGCCGTGACCTCTCTCCTCAGCGACGGCATACGTTTCGCCTTCGGCACGCTCACCGTGCTTCCCGTACGCGTGACCCGGTGGGACCGCGAAGCGGCCCGCGCCGGGATGCTGTGCGCTCCCCTCGCGGGGCTCGTCGTGGGCCTGTGCGCGGCGGCGGCCGGCGGTGCGCTCCTGCTGCTCGGCTCGGGGCCGCTGCTCGCCGCCGTGGCGAGTACGGCCGCGCCCGCCGTCCTCACCCGGGGCCTGCACCTCGACGGTCTCGCCGACACGGCCGACGGCCTGGGCAGCGGCAGACCCGCCGACGAGGCGCTGCGCGTCATGAAGCAGTCCGACATCGGCCCCTTCGGCGTCATCACGCTGCTGTTCGTACTGCTGGCCCAGGCCGCGGCGCTCTTCGAGCTGTACGCCGCCGGATGGGCGCACGGTGCGGCCGGGGCCGCCGTATCGGCCGTCGCCGCCCGCCTCGCCCTGACCCTCGCCTCCCGCGCGGGCGTCCCGCCGGCCCGCCCCGAAGGGCTGGGCGCGGCGGTCGCGGGGACGGTTCCGGCGGGTGCCGCGACGGCCGCCGCGCTCCTGGTGCCCGTCGCCTGCGCGGGCGCCGCGGGCGCCCTCCTCGGCCCGTACGCCGCCCTGCACCACGCGGTCGCCGTCCTGGTCGCGCTCGCCGCCGCGCACCTGCTGCTGCGCCATTGCGTGCGCCGCTTCGGCGGGGTCACGGGCGACGTCTTCGGCGGCGTCGCGGAGACCGCGGCGACGGCCGCACTGGTGTTCCTGGTGCTGGAGTGACAGGAGAACACCCGCGCTGCACAAGGCAGTTGACGTGGTCTCACTGCAAGGTGCACGCTCTTCCCCCACGGCTGTCGGGGGAGACAGAAGATGCCCGAGTTTCCTGGCTGGGACCACAGCAGCGAATTCACCGAGGCCTACCGCAAGGCGGTGCGCAGCCGGTCGCGGCTGTCGAAGCGCGGCCCCAAGCACCCGCCCATCGTGCTGCGCACCGGCGCGGAGGAGGCCCAGCAGGCCCTGGAGGCCCTGGAGCTGGGCCTCCAGCGCTCGTCGAGGGCGCGGGGCACCGTACCGTGCACGCCGTACGCCCATGTCGACTGGCGCGGCGGCTCCAGGACCGAGCTGATCGCCAGGGTCGCCGAGGAGCTGAAGAAGAACGCTCCCGACGAGGCGGGCAGGGTGCGGCTGCCCGCCTACGACCTGCTCCGGTGCGTCGCCGACCACCGGGCGGGGACCGACGCGCAGCTGGCGGACCGGGTGTTCGCCCGGCACCGGGGCCGCGCCACCGCGGTGCTGCCGGCCAGGGACGACACGGGCCCCACGATCAACGCGGGATTCATGACCGTCCCGCTCCGCTCCGTCTGGTCGGTGGCGGAGCGCGTCCGCCTCCTGCTCTGGGAACGCCGCTGGGAGTGGCGTCTCGCGCGGCGCAGGCGCTACCGCCTGCTGTGGCCGGAGAACTACCGCGGCAAGCGCACGTACGCCGCGGCGCTCGACGAGTTCCTCCGGACGTGGGAGGCGGCCGCCCGGCCCGGCAGCGGCCCCCGGGACGCCGACCGGTGGGACGGGCTGCTCCTCGCCGCCCTGATGACCGATCTGTACGGCCACGCGCGCCAGGGCCTGCTCCACCCCGGCCGCAGACGCCGCCGCCCGCGCCACGCGCTGCTGCTCAACGGCGCGCGGACCGGGGCCGGCGGCGACGGGGGCAGCGCGGCCGTGGCGGGTTTCGTCCGGCTGTACGGCGACCAGCAGCGGCCGAGCCCCAACGCCGCCACGGTGGTGGTGGCCGCGCTGCCGGACACGCACGACGCGGCGCCGGGCGGCGGCACGCTGGAGGAGGCCGCGCGCCGGCTCGACCCCGCGAAGGGGACGGTCCCGACGCCCTACGAGGTGCGGCTCGCCCGCCCGGAGCCGGGCAGCCGCGGCGTCACGGTGCCGCCGGTGTGGACGCCGTGGGTGCGGCTGCGGCCCGGCAGGGAGCTGGCCCTCGAAGCGGGGGCGCTCGCCGTCACCCTCTGGCTCACCGGACAGCTCGCCTTCGTCCCGTACCTCGACAGCCCCTTCACCGGCACCTACACGCGGTGCCTCACCGGAACGGACTACGTGCGGCAGTCCGAGGCGGCCGGGCCCGCGCTCCCCGCCCAGTACGCCGACGCACTCGAGATGATCGCGGAGCAGAACAGGGTCGCGCGGACCGAGGGCGAGCCGGAGCGGACCGTGACCATCGCCCACGTCCGCGCCTCGATGGCGCCGAACGCGGCCGAGCGGCGGTCCGGCGCGGCCATCCCCGAACTGCGCGGGCTGGCCCTGGCCCAGCAGGCGCTGCACGAGCTGGCGCCCGCCAACGACAACGGGATCTGGGTGCGGATCAAGACGTACGACGCCGGGGTGCAGTTCAAGAACGCCCGCAAGGTGGCGGCGGAGATCGTCCGCGAGGCGGAGAAGGACCAGCACCTCATCGGCGTCACCGGATTCACCGAGAGCCGGACGGAAACGGTCGAGGCGCTGCGCGTGCTGAATTCCGCCCGGATTCCCATCGTGAGCTCCACGGCCACGGCGAAAGCCATGGAGGTCGGGCGTTATTACCACGGCGCCGCGCCCAACAACAAACGGGAGGCGCGGGTCGTGGCGGAGTTCGCGAAGAAGGCCAACACGGTACGTACGGGAGAGGATTCCTGCGCGCCCGCGGAGAGCGTCGCCGTGGTGACCGACCCGACCGATGTGTACAGCGACGAGCTGGGCAAGGAATTCGCCGAGGACTTCCGCTCCGCGGAGAGCCGCATCGGCTACATACCCGGCGGGAACAGCGGAGTCGTCGTACCGAACGAGCCCGACCTCGACATGAAGTTCAGCATGTCCGAGGTGGCGGAGGCGGTGTGCAGCAGGGTCGCGGGAAAGAAGAAGACGCTGGTCTACTGGACCTCGCGGGTGAGGGAATTCGACAATTTCCTGGAGACGTACCAGAGCCTGAGCAAGTGCGCCAACAAGGACCTCACGGTGATGGGCGGGAACGAGCTCACCAATGCGGCGCTCTCCGGCGGATTCGTGGGTAAGTCGTGGCTGCACCTCTATCACACGGCCCATATGCTGCCCGCCGGTCATCCGGACCGCAGTGCGACCGCGAAGGCGTTCAACGACGCGTACACCGAGAAATTCACGGAATCCGACCTGTGGCTGAACGACGGGCACGCCGCGCTCGCCCACGACGCGGTCCAGGTGCTCGCCCAGGCCACGAGTCAGGCGAACGCGGCGGGCGTGGAGCTGACGCGCCCCAACGTCCAGCAGATCGTCAACAGCGGTTCGTTCGACCTGGAGGGGGCCAGCGGCCGCCTGCGGTTCGCGGCGGGCTCGCTGCAGCGCCCGCTCAACAAGCTGCTGACCGTCCTGCACCACGGGGAGGACGGTTCGGCGCCGGTGCTGATGTGCGGGGACTCCGGGAAGAACATCGACGCGGGGAAGGAGTGGCAGCAGGGCGGTACGTCGTACGACTGCCCGCAGGACGAGTAGGCGCGGTCACGCGCAGGGTTCGCGCCACACCCCCAGGTCGTACTTCTTCAGCATCGAGCTGAGCCCCAGCTCGCGCGCCCCGGGGCAGAAGTCGCGCGTCGCCAGCTCGTACTCCACGTGGAAGACCGCCTTGCCGGCCGTGACGAACGGGGTGAGCTCCGCGCACTCGTCGTACTCGGCGCACTGCTCGTTGACCGCGAAGTCGAAGTCGCCCACCAGCTCCGGGATCTGGTCGAGGTCGTTCTTGAGACCGACGGCGAGACCCCGGTCGTGGGCGAGGCGGGCGATCAGGCGGTTGTAGCGCAGCTGGTCGGCGGCGGTCAGCGGGAAGCCGGTGCGATTGCGGTAGCCGTCCATGTTGTCGGGCTCGACCGCGTCGAAGCCCTTGTCCCGGCACAGGTCCATGCGGCGGGCCATCAGGGGTTCCAGGACGTCGGTACGGCGGATGTCGAGCCAGCGCTCGCCCTTCCAGCCGTTGCCCCGGCCCCGTACGGACTTCGGGAACTCGCCGGCGTCCGGCCTGAAGTCCTCCCACGCGCCGGTCGAGAGGTAGCAGATGACCTTGCGGCCCCGGCGGTGCAGATCGGCCACGGCGGAGGCGGGGTGGTCGAAGCCGTCGATGTCGTACACCGCCGCGTCGACGGCCGGGTCGAGCTTGCCGCTGAGCTGCCACTGCCAGGTGAGCCCGGGCTCCGGCTGCCAGCGCGCGGCCTTCGGCCCGCGGTCGTCCGGTGCGGGGGTGCCGCCGCCCGCGCAGCCGGCGAGGAGCAGCAGCACCAGCAGGAGGGGCAGTGCGCTCCGGGACCTCACCGGGCCGCCTCCAGGGCGTGCGGCAGGGTCCCCCACGGGTGCGGCAGGCCGCCCGGTACGGCGCAGCCGGTCCCGGCGGTGAACGCGGCGGCGGGCGGCGCGGCGTACACGAGGTGGCAGAACCGGCCGGGCGCGTGCGCCGCCGTCCAGGGCGGGGCGTCCGGGGCGTCGCGGTACGTGTCCCAGGCGCCCTCGAACGTGACGAGGACGTCGGCGAGCCCGAGGTAGCCGGGGTCGGGGTGGACGCCGTGGTTGAGCACGAGGGTGGCCGCGCCGACCGCCCGCGCGGCGACCGCGAGGCGCCGGTAGTGGGGCAGCGCGTCCGGCTCCGACGCCACCTGGTCCAGGAAGGCGCCGTCCGCGCCGTACCAGTCGCGGTGGCGCAGCAGGTCCTGGACCACCGCGGCGTGCGGGCGCCGGGCGTAGTCCGTGTCGGCGTACCCGAGGACGCGTACGCCCGCCGCGCGCAGCCGCGACGACACGGCGGCGAAGGCCGGGTCGGGCGCGGCGCCGGAGCCGCTGCCGGGGTTGAGGACGACGCCGTACAGACGGGGGGCGGCGCGGATCAGGGCCTCCCAGGCGTCCGGGCGTTCGGCGGGGTGCTCGTAGAAGGGCACGAGCAGGTTCTTCACCTGGGCCTCCTCAATGACGGTGGGCCGTCGCACGACCGAGCCGTACGCAGACCAGGGCGGTCAGGGCGGCGGACGCGACGCCGGGGACGACGGGCGCGGCGGGGCCGGTGACCGCGAGGTCCGCGAAGAGCGCCGCCGTCTGCAGGAGCGCGGCCGCGCCGCAGACGGTCGCGGCGACGGTCACCGCGCCGGACGACTGGAGCAGCAGCCCCGTCCACAGCATGACACCGGTGAGCAGCAGGCCGGTCGCGCGGGTCGCGTCGGGTACGGGCGCGCCGAGCCACAGCAGGGTCGTCGCGGCGAGGAGGGCGAGCAGCACGGCGA
Organism: Streptomyces altiplanensis; assembly: GCF_053591575.1. Taxonomy (NCBI): domain Bacteria; kingdom Bacillati; phylum Actinomycetota; class Actinomycetes; order Kitasatosporales; family Streptomycetaceae; genus Streptomyces; species Streptomyces altiplanensis. The sequence continues at coordinate 87,996 of NZ_JBSFUB010000005.1, forward strand.
GGTACCCGCCGAGGCACTGGGCGAGGGTGACGGTGGCGGCGCGCCGGAAGGCGCGGGGCGTGGTGCTTGCCCGCAGCCCGGCGTCGCACCGGCGCCGGAACCGGTACAGGAGCCACTCGGCGGGCCCCATGCTGAGCGTGAGCGCGACGGCGCCGGGGGCGGCGACGATGCCGGAGACGCCTCCGGCGAGCAGGTTCTGGAGCACGGCGTGCAGCACGAGCACGCCGGTCGCGAGCCCGAAGACGCCGTACGGCAGCGACCGCAGCAGCGACGGCCCGGCGGGACTCTTCCTTCTTTCCCCGCGCCGCACCCCGCGCCGCACCCCGCGCCGGCGGGCCCGCAGCACCTCGCGGGCCGCCAGGGCCAGGACCGCCGCCCCCGGCCCCGCCAGCAGCGCCGCCCTCCCCGCGCCCGGCACGTCGTGCACCAGGGTCAGCAGGGCGCCCAGTGCCATCGGGGCCAGGGCGTACAGCAGCAGGCGCTCATGACCCAGCACCAGCAGCGCCGTCGCCGCGCCCTGGTACAGCGCCTGGGCCGTGGCGAACGCGGCCGCCCAGCCCTCCCCGGGCCCCGTCGCGGCGACGGCGGCCGCCGTGCCCAGCAGGGCGCCCGCCGGGGCGCCGGTGAGCAGGGCGCGGGCGGCGGCCGGCCGGTCGCCGAGCCCGAGCCAGGTGTACGCGCGGTGGGCCAGCGCCTGGTTCCACGCCCAGCCGGTGAGCGCGCCGGCGAGGAGGACGTCCGTCCCGGCGGGCAGGCCGCGCCCGTCCCCCGCCGCGCCGGCCAGGAACGGCGCCCCCAGGACGTACGCGAGCCCCGGCAGCGCGAACACCAGCCCGCGCAGCAGACAGCCGGCGAGGCCCGTGCGCCAGGAGCCGCCGGACGGCGGCTCGTCCGGCCCGGGGTAGGCGCGGGGCACCCGTGCGAAGAGGTCCTCGGCCAGCGCGAAGGAGTTCTCGCGGCCGTACGTCAGCCGGATGTGATCGTCCGTCATGCCGTCGGACTCGAGGATCGCGGCGAGCTCGTCGGGGTGTACGGCGGCCTCCGCCGGCGCGCGCAGCCGGTCGGCGAGTTCGTCGAAGGGGTCGGCCGCCCAGCGCGGGCGCGGTACGCGCGGCGGTGTGTCGCGCCGTACGGCGGGTTCCGGCCACCGGGGCCCGCTCATCAGGCCGCCCCGCGCGTCGACAGGTCGCTCCACCAGGGGTCCCGGAGCTCGGTCGTCCAGTCGGCCACGGGCTCGGCGGCGAGCGGTCCTTCCGCCTGCGTCACGCCGGCCAGTTCGCGGTAGATCTCGTGGAAGCCCTCGACCGAGCGCCGCAGCGTGAACAGCTCGATCACCCGCCGGCGCGCGAGCCGCCCCAGCTCGGCCCGCCGGGCGTCGTCCGCCATGAGGCCGAGCACCGCCCGCGCCATCGCCCCGGGTTCGCGCGGGGGCACCACGATCCCCGTGTCACCGACGGCTTCCCGTACACCGCCGACATCCGTCGACACCGTCGTGCGCCCGCACGACATCGCTTCGAGGATGCTGAAGGGGAAGCCTTCGCTGATGCTGGAGAGCATCACGACGTGCCCCGCCCCGTAGGCGCGCGCCACGTCGGAGATGCGCCCCTCGAAGGTGACGCCGTCGCCGACGCCGAGCCCGGCCGCGAGTTCCTCCAGTTCCGTCCGGTACTTTTCGCCGCCGTCCGGCACTCCGCCGAAGAGCCGCAGCCGCAGCTCGGGCAGCCGGGCGCGGGCCAGCGCGTAGGCCCGTACGAGCGTCTCCAGGTCCTTGATCGGGTCGATGCGGCCGGCCCAGGTGAGGGTGGGGACCTCCGGTTCGGGTCCGGCGTGCGGGAAGAGGTGGGGGTCGACGCCGTTGTAGACGGTGCGGATGCGGTCGGCGGGGGCGCCGCCCCGCTCCTCCCAGCGGCGGTTGTACTGGTTGCAGGGCGTGATCAGGTCGGCCTCCCGGTAGCCGAGCGAGTTGAGCGCCCGGTAGAAGCCGAGCAGCAGGGCCTTGACCGGCCAGCGCTGGGCGGCCGTGCGGTGGCCGAGGTAGCGCTCGCGCAGGTAGATGCCGTGCTCGGTGAGGAGGAAGGGGGCCCCGTCGAAGTGCTTGGCGGCGAGCGCGGGCAGGGTGGCGAGCCCGCTGCTGACGGCGTGCGCGACGCTGCCTGCGGGTATGCGGGCGGCCAGCGGGCGCAGCAGGTGTTCCAGCAGGTCGGTGGCGGTGAGCGCGTCGTGGAGGGTGGGTTCGGCGCGGGCCGTCGGCAGGTGCCGCAGGGTCCAGATCCCGGTCAGGGTCCGCAGGGCCGCCTCGGTGCGCAGGGCGGTGGTGAGCCGCCCCCGCCGGGCCAGGGCGGCGAGGGCGTACAGCTCGTGGCCGAAGTCGCAGCCGGCCTCCGGGTCGAGTACGGCCAGCAGGAAGCGTTCGTACGAGGCGAGGAAGCGGCGGCGCTCCCGGCCGGCGAAGGGGCGCGGGCCGCGCCGCGGCCCCTTGCCCCCCGCCGTCTCCGCTCCCCACAGCGGGACCGCCGTGTGCCGGTGGACGTTGCGCGGCAGTTCCCAGGTCACCGGCTCGCGGCCGTTGCCGGTGAGCGAGACGACGTGGAAGCCGACGTCGGGCATTCCGCGGACGAGCTGGTCGCACCAGGTGCTGACGCCGCCCTGGACGTGCGGGTAGGTGCCTTCGGTGAGCATGCTGACGTGGAGCCCGCGGCTCATGTTCGTGTCCCCCGTGACGAGTGGCCGGGTGCTGCGGCCAGGCGCTGCTGCGGTCGGGTGCTGCTGTGGTCAGGCGCTGCCGTCGGAAGCTGCTGCGGTCAGGCCGGAAGCCGCAGCGTGACCGTCCGCTGGAGTGGTTCGGGCGAGATCCAGGCCGAACGCTGACCGGCGTACGCCGTCCCGAACACGGCCGTTCCCAGGGCCAGTTGCCTGCGGGTGCCCTCGGGCGCGGTGACGGGCGCGGCGGTCCCCTGGGGCGACTGGACGGTGACGGTCGCGCCGATGCGGTACGCCGTGACCTTGCCGTCGGCGAGCGCCTCGTCCCAGGCGGCGCGGCGGGCGAGTTCGGAACCGGCGTCCCGGTGACGGGGGTTGACGACCGGCGTGTTGTCGGCGAAGAGGGAGCGGTAGTCGCCGAGGACCTTGTCCAGGACGGGGTAGAGGATCCGCTCCTCGGCCAGGTTGGACTGGTGGACGTAGTGCGGGCGCGGGTCGTTGGCGATGACGTGGCCGAGCGCGGTACGCGCCTCCTGCGGCACGATGTGCGTCGCGTAGCCGGTGGCCGTGTCGAGCGGTTCGTCGAGGCAGGTCGAGCCGGGGCTGGTCTCGCAGACGCCGCTGCCCCCGTCGGCCTTGCCGGTGTAGATCCAGTTGTACTCGTCGGTCATCTCGGCGGCGGTGCCGACGTTGTAGTACACGTTCATGGGGTGGCGCGGCACGGTGAGTGCTGGGCCGAGGCTCCGCTGGCGCGACTCGCGCGAGTTGTCGCTGGCGATCCACTTCACGCCGTTGTCGGCGAGCGCGCCCGCCAGGTTGGGGTTGTCCTCCGGCTGCTGCGGGAGTGTCTTCAGCCCCGAGTGCTCCCCGGTGACCAGTTCGGTCCGGTCGAGGGCGATGCCCCTGCCCACCGCCCAGTCGTGGTTGTTCCTGATCTGGGCGGAGATCTCGGCGCGGCTCATCCACCGGGTGCCGCCCGCCGCGTCCTTCGCGCACTGCCACGGCACGGTCGAGGTGTCCTGGAGGCAGCCGAGGAAGGGGTGCGTGTACGTGTGGTTCACCCAGCGGTACCGCGCCCGGTCGGCCAGCAGCTGCGCGGTGAGCGGGTCGCTGCCGCCGTTCGCCGCCTTCCACGCCTCGCCGGCGCCCGCGTTGTAGACCATGTCGAGCGTGAAGCCGGCGCTCTGCTGCCACTGGGCGGCGTACTGCGCGTCCCGCGCCGTCATCCGGACCGGCACGGTTCCCTCCCCCTCCCCGTCCCCGCAGTCGAAGTCGCCGGGCGTGCAGTTGAGTTCGGTGTCCCAGCGGCTGTCGGGCGCGAAGACGTCGTCGACGTGCACGGAGAAGTAGTTGCGGCTCTGCCCGAGGTGGACGCCCTGGGTGAGCCATTCGACGATGCCGCGGGCGAGCAGCCGGAACTGCCGCTGGTGCTGGTTGTACGCGAAGGTGACGACCAGCTCGCGGCGCCCGTCGTGGGCGTACTCGCCGAGGAGGCTGGCGCGTTCCCCTCCGCCGCCGGGGACCGGCATGTCCAGGTAGCTGGTGTAGCCCTCGCGGGGCCGGCCCGCGTACCCGTAGCTCTCGCCGACGGACGGCGCGTTGTCCTCGAACTCGACGGCGCCGTCGAGGTAGCCGAAGGGCCCGGCCTTCCCCGCCGGCGTCACGGCCGCGTCCACGCCGTCGAGCGTCCCGGCGTACCCGCCGTCACCCGTGTGGTCGAGCCCGACACCCGGGTGCGCCCAGGTGTACGCGTCGACCTGCCGGACGCCGAAGGTCTTCTCGTACGCGGTGAGGGCGGCCGTCTCGGCGGAGCCGGCGCCGAACGGGTCCGCGTTCGGCAGGACGACGCCCTGGTACTTGGCGCGCGGCCGCCCGTCCACCGTGTCGGCGAGGAAACCCGCGTCGATCACCGGCCGGCCGGGCTCGTCGAGCCGCACCACGGTGTACGGGACACCGGTGCCCCGCAGCTCCGACTCGACCGCCTCCACGGCCCCGCCGCCGTCGTCGACGACCAGCACCCTCAGGTCGATGCGCGGCGCGACGGCCGCCCCCGCACCCGTCGGCGGCGCCCCCACCGCCAGCAGCCCGGCCGCCAGCAGAGCCGCTCCGGCTGTGCCCCTACGCGTCCTGTACGCCACCGCGCACCCTCCCCTTCGAAGATCTGCCTGCGGAGAAATCGCGGATGACCTGCGGAAATCATGCAAAGCACGGACATGGCCACTTCCCGGATCGCACCGAGTGTGACGCAGCCCTCACGCCGGGCACCGTAAACGCAAAAAGGACAGCTCTGATGAGTGAACTGCTCGCTGCTGTGATCGAACGGGGCAAGCGCGCGTAGGCTCATCACCGGCGCTCATCCGGCCGGGCAGCCGGGATCACGACGGATGCGCCGGGCACGGTCGGCCCCACCCCATCGGCCGAACAACTCAACGGAAGCGAGATTTCACCACCGTGACTGCTCTCACTCTCAGCACTTCCGGCGCGGCGGCGCTGCGCGCCGACGCCATCGTCGTCGGTGTGGCGAAGGGCGCCAAGGGGCCGGTCGTCGCTCCGGGCGCCGAGGCCGTGGACAAGGCGTTCGACGGAAAGCTCGCCTCCGTCCTGGAGACCCTCGGCGCCTCGGGGGCCGAGGGCGAGGTGACCAAGCTGCCCGCGCCGTCGGGCCTGAAGTCCCCGGTCGTGCTGGCCGTGGGCCTCGGCGTGCTCCCGGAGAAGGACGACACGTACAGCGCCGAGGCGCTGCGCCGTGCGGCCGGCGTGGCCGCCCGCACGCTCAGCGGCTCCAGGAAGGCCGGCTTCGCGCTGCCCGTCGAGGCCGTCGAGGACGCCGCCGCCGTCGCCGAGGGCGCGCTGCTCGGTGCGTACGCCTTCACCGCGTACCAGGGCGGCGAGAAGTCCGGGAAGGGCGAGAAGCCCGGGGGCGGCGGTGCGAAGCAGCCGCTCGCCGAGATCACCGTGCTCGGCGGCAAGCCGCGCGACAAGGCCTTCAAGGCCGCCGCGGAGCGCGCCCTCGCGCTGACCGAGGAGATCAACCGCGCCCGCGACCTGATCAACACCCCGCCGAACGACCTGTACCCCGAGTCCTTCGCCGCCGTGGCCGCCGCCGCGGGCAAGGAGCACGGTCTCAAGGTGCAGGTGTTCGACGAGAAGTCCCTCGTCAAGGGCGGCTTCGGCGGAATCCTCGGCGTCGGCCAGGGCTCGGAGCACGGTCCGCGCCTGGTGAAGCTCGCCTACACGCACCCCAAGGCGGAGAAGACCCTGGCGTACGTCGGCAAGGGCATCACCTACGACTCGGGCGGCATCTCGCTGAAGCCGGCCGGCCACAACGAGACGATGAAGTGCGACATGGCCGGCGCCGCCGCCGTGTTCGCCGCCGTCGTCACGGCCGCCCGCCTCGGCCTGAAGGTCAACGTCACCGGCTGGCTGGCGCTCGCCGAGAACATGCCGTCCGGCAGCGCCGTCCGCCCCGGCGACGTGCTGCGCATGTACAGCGGCAAGACCGTCGAGGTGCTCAACACCGACGCCGAGGGCCGTCTCGTCCTGGGCGACGCGCTGACCCGCGCCTCCGAGGAGCGGCCGGACGCGATCGTCGACGTGGCGACGCTGACCGGCGCGATGGTGCTGGCGCTCGGCAACCGCACCTTCGCGATCATGGGCAACGACGAGTCGTTCCGCACCGCGATCCACGAGATCGCGGAGGAGGCCGGCGAGCAGTCCTGGCCGATGCCGATGCCGGCGGAGCTGCGCAAGGGCATGGAGTCCGCCACCGCCGACATCGCCAACATGGGCGAGCGGATGGGCGGCGGCCTGGTCGCCGGCCTGTTCCTCCAGGAGTTCGTCGGCGAGGACATCGCCTGGGCGCACCTGGACATCGCGGGCCCCGCCTTCAACGAGGGCGGCCCGTTCGGCTACACCCCCAAGGGCGGCACCGGCTCCGCTGTCCGCACCCTGGTGGCGCTCGCCGAGCGCACCGCCGCGGGCGACCTCGGCTGATCCCCCGCGGAACCGTCGTGGACACGGTCCCGGGCAGGCGTCCGGGGCCGTGTCCACGCACGGGCGCGTACGGGCCGGTTTCGCCTTCGACGAAATCCGCACCTCTGTACGCCCCGGTAACACCTGGCGAGCGGTCCATGACCGTCTCGCACTCCGGCCCCGCGTCCCGCCGTCCGTCAACAAGTGCGAAGATGGGTTCTCGGCAGGACAGGGCCCCCACCACAGGGCCGAATAAAAAGCGGCCGAACACCAGCCGCCGCCCGGTCATCGAAGACCGCGCCCGGCGCACATGCATGGAGGACGTGACGTGGCGAACGACGCCAGCACCGTTTTCGACCTAGTGATCCTCGGCGGTGGTAGCGGCGGTTACGCCGCGGCCCTGCGCGGAGCGCAGCTGGGCCTGGACGTCGCCCTGATCGAGAAGAACAAGCTCGGCGGCACCTGCCTGCACAACGGCTGCATTCCCACGAAGGCCCTGCTGCACGCGGGCGAGATCGCCGACCAGGCGCGCGAGTCCGAGCAGTTCGGCATCAAGGCGACCTTCGACGGCATCGACATGGCGGGCGTCCACAAGTACAAGGACGACGTGATCTCGGGCCTGTACAAGGGCCTCCAGGGCCTGGTCGCCTCGCGCAAGGTGACGTACATCGAGGGCGAGGGCCGACTGTCCTCCCCGACGTCCGTCGACGTCAACGGCCAGCGCATCCAGGGCCGTCACGTCCTGCTGGCGACCGGCTCCGTGCCGAAGTCGCTGCCGGGGCTGGAGATCGACGGCGACCGCATCATCTCCTCGGACCACGCGCTGACGCTGGACCGGGTCCCGAAGTCCGCGATCGTGCTCGGCGGCGGCGTCATCGGCGTCGAGTTCGCCTCCGCTTGGAAGTCCTTCGGCACCGACGTCACCATCGTCGAGGGCCTCAAGCACCTCGTGCCGGTCGAGGACGAGAACAGCTCGAAGCTGCTGGAGCGCGCGTTCCGCAAGCGCGGCATCAACTTCTCGCTGGGCGCCTTCTTCGAGAAGGCCGAGTACACGAACGACGGCGTCAAGGTCACCCTCGCCAACGGCAAGGAGTTCGAGGCCGAGCTGCTGCTCGTCGCGATCGGCCGCGGCCCCGTGTCGCAGGGACTCGGTTACGAGGAGCAGGGCGTCGCGATGGACCGCGGCTACGTCCTGGTCGACGAGTACATGCAGACCAACGTCCCGACGATCTCCGCCGTCGGTGACCTCGTCCCGACCCTCCAGCTCGCGCACGTCGGCTTCGCCGAGGGCATGCTGGTCGCGGAGCGGCTGGCCGGTCTCAAGACCGTCCCGATCGACTACGACGGTGTGCCGCGCGTGACGTACTGCCACCCCGAGGTCGCTTCCGTCGGTATCACCGAGGCCAAGGCCAAGGAGGTCTACGGCGCGGACAAGGTCGTCGCTCTGAAGTACAACCTCGCGGGCAACGGCAGGAGCAAGATCCTGAAGACCGCGGGCGAGATCAAGCTCGTCCAGGTCAAGGACGGTGCCGTGGTCGGCGTCCACATGGTCGGTGACCGTATGGGCGAGCAGGTCGGCGAGGCTCAGCTGATCTACAACTGGGAAGCCCTGCCGGCCGAGGTCGCGCAGCTCATCCACGCCCACCCGACGCAGAACGAGGCGATGGGCGAGGCCCACCTGGCCCTGGCCGGCAAGCCTCTGCACTCCCACGACTGATCCAGTCCGGGCGCGACGACCACTTCCGCAATTTTGTAAGGAGCAACAGAAACCATGTCGGTTTCCGTAACCCTTCCGGCGCTCGGCGAGAGCGTCACCGAGGGCACTGTCACCCGTTGGCTGAAGGCCGAGGGCGAGCGCGTCGAGGCTGACGAGCCGTTGCTCGAGGTCTCGACCGACAAGGTCGACACCGAGATCCCCTCCCCCGCCGCCGGCATCCTCGCGTCCATCAAGGTCGCCGAGGACGAGACGGTGGAGGTCGGCGCAGAGCTGGCCGTCATCGACGACGGCACGGGTGCGCCCGCCGAGGCACCCGCCCCGGCCGCAGCCGAGGCGCCCGCCGAGGCACCGGCTCCGGCCGCCGCAGAGCCCGAGGCCGCTCCGGCGCCCGCAGCCGAGGCCCCGGCCCCGGCTGCCGCACCGGCCGGTGGCGCCTCCGGTACCGACGTCGTGCTGCCCGCACTGGGCGAGTCGGTCACCGAGGGCACCGTCACCCGCTGGCTGAAGGAGGTCGGCGAGGAGGTCGCGGAGGACGAGCCGCTGCTCGAGGTCTCGACCGACAAGGTCGACACCGAGATCCCCTCCCCCGCCGCGGGCACGCTGCTGGAGATCCTGGTCGGCGAGGACGAGACCGCCGAGGTCGGCGCGAAGCTCGCCGTCATCGGCGACAAGGGCGCGGCACCGGCCGCCGCCCCGGCCCAGGAGGCTCCGGCCCCCGCCGCCGCCCCGGCTCCCGAGCCCGCCGCCGCCCCGGCTCCCGAGCCGGCCGCCGCCCCGGCACCGGCCCCCGCGCCGGCTCCGGCCGAGGCCGCTGTCGAGGCTCCGGCCCCGGCCCAGCCCGCGCCCGCCGCCGCCCCGGCTCCCGCCGCTCCGGCTCCGGCTCCGGCCGCCGCTCCGGCCGCTCCCGCCCCCGCCGCCCCTGCTTCGGGCGACGCGGACGGTGCGTACGTGACCCCGCTGGTCCGTAAGCTCGCCGCCGAGAACGGCGTCGACCTGGGCTCGGTCAAGGGCACCGGCGTCGGTGGCCGTATCCGCAAGCAGGACGTCGTGGCCGCAGCGGAGGCCGCCAAGGCCGCCGCCGCTGCCCCGGCTCCGGCCGCTGCCGCCGCTCCGGCGGCCGCTTCCAAGGCTCCGGCCCTGGAGGCGTCCCCGCTGCGCGGCCAGACGGTCAAGATGACCCGCATGCGCAAGGTCATCGGCGACAACATGATGAAGGCCCTGCACACGCAGGCCCAGCTGACCTCGGTCGTCGAGGTCGACATCACGAAGCTGATGAAGCTGCGCAACAAGGCGAAGGACGCGTTCGCCGCCCGCGAGGGCGTCAAGCTGTCCCCGATGCCGTTCTTCGTCAAGGCCGCGGCCCAGGCGCTGAAGGCCTACCCGGTCGTCAACGCCCGGATCAACGAGGACGAGGGCACGATCACCTACTTCGACACCGAGAACATCGGTATCGCGGTGGACGCCGAGAAGGGTCTGATGACCCCGGTCATCAAGGGGGCGGGCGACCTCAACCTCGCCGGCATCTCCAAGAAGACCGCCGAGCTGGCCGGCAAGGCCCGCTCCGGCAAGATCAGCCCGGACGAGATGTCCGGCGCGACCTTCACGATCAGCAACACCGGTTCGCGCGGTGCGCTGTTCGACACGGTCATCGTGCCGCCGAACCAGGTCGCCATCCTGGGCATCGGTGCCACCGTCAAGCGCCCGGTGGTCATCAACCACCCGGACCTCGGCGAGACCATCGCGATCCGTGACATGACCTACCTGGCCCTCTCCTACGACCACCGCCTGGTGGACGGCGCCGACGCGGCCCGTTACCTGACGGCCGTCAAGGCGATCCTGGAGGCCGGCGAGTTCGAGGTCGAGCTCGGCCTGTAACGCTCGTCTCACCAGCGTCCGCGCCCCCGTCCGGAGTCATCCGGGCGGGGGCGCCGCCGTATGGTCTAGAGACCGAACACGGCTTGAAGGAGCGCTTCATGACCCCGCCCGTCGTCCACTCGCTGCGCGAGCAGATCCGCGAGCACATTGTGGAGGGGATCGTCAGCGGGCGCTGGAAGCCGGGCGAGCGCATCGTGGAGCGCCGGATCGCCACCGAGCTGGAGGTCAGCCAGACGCCGGTGCGGGAGGCCCTGCGCGAGCTGGAGTCGCTGCGCCTGATCGAGTCCGCGCCCAACAAGGGCGTACGGGTCCGGAACCTCACGGCGGCCGACCTGGAGGAGAGCTACCCCGTACGGGCCGGTCTGGAGCAGATCGCCGCCGAACTCGCGGCGTCCGCCCTGGCGGAGGACTGCTCGGCCCTGGAGCCGCACGTGGCGGCCCTGTACGAGGCGGACCGCACGGCGGACGGGACGGCGCAGGTGCGCCACACCGTCGCCTTCCACCGGGAGCTGGTGCGCGCGGCCCGCAACAGCGTCCTGCTGCACACCTGGGAGGGCCTGGGCATCGAGGTCTTCACCGCGCTGTCCATCCGCTGGCTGGGTACGGTCCAGAAGTCGTACGCGGAGGAGCACGAAGCCCTGGTGCAGGCCTTCCGCCGCCGCGACCCCGCCATCGGCACCCTGGTCAAGGCCCACGTCCTGGGCTGCGCCCCGCGCGCGTAACGCGTACCGCCGCGCGGGGCGGGCGGGGGAGCGCCGCAGGCGCCCGGCCCCGCACCACCCACCGGTCCGCGCCCGAAATGCCACATACGCCCAGGCACCGCGTGCCCCGTTTCGCGGCACGGAATGCCAATTTCATTGTATGGAGAAGTTTTTTCGCCCCAGGCTTTGATCGATCATCGATCAGAGACTTACAGTCGACGACGGGTCCATCCGACCCGTGCTCCACCGCCCTGTCCTGCCAGACAAGGCCCCCCTTTTTTCTGCACCCCCCTCCTGTCCGGAAGGCGGCCATCGTGACCGACCCCGTAGGCATTTCTCCGAGCGAGCTCGACCAGCTCCCGGACCGTGACACCGAAGAGACCGCCGAATGGGCGGCCTCTCTCGACGCCGTCACCAAGGCCGCAGGCCCCCACCGGGCCGCGTATCTGATGCGCCGCACGCTCCAGCACGCCGAAGGCGCCGGCATCGCGCTGCCGAAGCTGCTGGAGACGGACTACGTCAACACCATCCCGACCTCCGCCGAGCCCGCCTTCGACGGCGACGAGGCGATGGAGTCCCGCATCACCGCCTGGAACCGCTGGAACGCGGCCGCCATGGTGACCCGCGGCTCGCGCTTCGGCGTCGGCGGCCACATCGCCACCTTCGCCTCCGCCGCATGGCTGTACGAGACCGGCTTCAACCACTTCTTCCGCGGCAAGGAGGGGGACGGCTCCGGCGACCAGCTCTACATCCAGGGCCACGCCTCCCCCGGCATCTACGCCCGCGCCTTCCTCGACGGCCGCCTGAGCGAGGACCAGCTCGACCGCTTCCGCCAGGAGGCCGGCGGCGACGGACTGCCGTCGTACCCGCACCCGCGGCGCCTGCCCTGGCTGTGGGAGTTCCCGACCGTGTCGATGGGCCTCGGCCCGCTCTCCGCGATCTACCAGGCGCGCTTCAACCGCTACCTCACCAACCGCAACATCAAGGACACCTCCAACTCCCACGTGTGGGCGTTCCTCGGTGACGGCGAGATGGACGAGCCCGAGGCGACCACCGCGATCACCCTCGCCGCCCGCGAGCAGCTCGACAACCTGACCTTCGTCATCAACTGCAACCTCCAGCGCCTCGACGGCCCGGTCCGCGCCAACTTCCGTGTGGTGCAGGAGCTGGAGGCCCAGTTCCGCGGCGCCGGCTGGAACGTCGTCAAGACGCTGTGGGGCTCCGCCTGGGACGAGCTCTTCCAGCTCGACACCCAGGGCGCGCTGCTGCGCCGCCTGCGCGAGGTGCCGGACGCCCAGTTCCAGACGTACGCGACCCGCGACGTCGCCTACATCCGCGAGCACTTCTTCGGCGCCGAGCCGGCGCTGGCCGAGCTCGGGAAGCTGCTGACCGACGCGAAGATCGCCGAGTGCTTCTTCACCTCGCGCGGCGGCCACGAGGCCCGCAAGGTCTACGCGGCGTACAAGGCGGCCATCGAGTTCAAGGGCGCGCCGACCGTGATCCTCGCGCAGACGGTGAAGGGCTACACCCTCGGCCCGGGCTTCGAGTCCAAGAACGCCAACCACCAGATGAAGAAGCTGTCCGGCAAGGAGTTCCGCGCCATGCGGGACCTGCTGGAGCTGCCGATCCCGGACGCCAAGCTGGACGAGGAGCTCGTACCGTACGGGCACCCGGGCGCCGACTCGCCCGAGGTCCGCTACCTCCAGGAGCGCCGCGCCGCCCTCGGCGGCCCCGCCCCGGCCCGCCGGGTGCACGCGGTGGCCCTGCCCGAGCCCGCCGACCGCGCCTTCAGCGCCCTCCTCAAGGGGTCGGGCAAGCAGGAGATGGCCACCACCATGGCCTTCGTACGCCTGGCGAAGGAGCTGATGCGGGACAAGGAGACCGGCAAGCGCTGGGTGCCGATCGTCCCCGACGAGGCGCGCACGTTCGGCATGGAGTCGCTGTTCCCGTCGGCCGGCATCTACTCGCCGCTCGGCCAGACGTACGAGCCGGTCGACCGCGACCAGCTCATGTACTACAAGGAAGCCAAGGACGGCCAGATCCTCAACGAGGGGATCACCGAGGCCGGCGCGATGGCCGACTTCATCGCCGCCTCGACGTCGTACGCGACGCACGGCGAGCCGATGATCCCGTTCTACATCTTCTACTCGATGTTCGGCTGGCAGCGCACCGCCGACCAGATGTGGCAGCTCGGCGACCAGCTCGGCCGCGGCTTCATCGTGGGCGCGACGGCCGGCCGTACGACCCTGACGGGTGAGGGCCTCCAGCACGCGGACGGCCACTCGCACCTGATCGCGTCCACCAACCCGGCGTCGCTCAACTACGACCCGGCGTTCGCGTACGAGATCGCCGTCATCGTCAAGGACGGTCTGCGGAGGATGTACGGCCCCGAGGCCGAGAACGTCTTCTACTACCTGACCGTCTACAACGAGCCGAAGCCGCAGCCCGCGATGCCGGAAGGCGTCGAGGAGGGCATCATCAAGGGCCTCTACCGCTTCAAGGAGGCGGCGGGCGCCACCGCCGAGACCCCGCGCATCCAGCTGCTCGGCTCCGGTACGGCGATCCACTGGGCCCTGGAGGCGCAGGAACTCCTCGCCGCCGACTGGGGTGTCGCGGCCGACGTCTGGTCCGCCACCTCGTGGGGCGAGCTGCGGCGCGACGCGCTGGAGTGCGACGAGGCGCTGCTGCGCGGCGAGGTGCGCACGCCGTACGTCACCCGCGCGCTCGAAGGCGCGCCGGGTCCCGTCCTCGCGGTGAGCGACTGGATGCGTCAGGTCCCCGACCAGATCAGCCAGTGGGTCGAGCAGGACTACTCCTCGCTCGGTACGGACGGCTTCGGCCTCTCCGACACCCGCGAGGCGGCCCGCCGTCACTTCGGCGTCGACGCCCAGTCGATCGTGGTCGCGGCGCTCGCCCAGCTCGCCCGCCGGGGCGAGGTCAAGGCGGAGGCGGTGGCCGAGGCCCGTCAGCGGTACGGCCTGTAGGGGCTGCCGATCAGGGCCGCTCACCGGGGCGCTGATCAGGACCGCTTGTCAGAGGCGGCGTGCATGATGACGTCATGCGCGCTGCCCGCCTGATCAAGATGGTGCTCCTGCTCCAGTCCCGCCCCTCCATGACCGCGGCCGAGCTGGCCCGTGAGCTGGAGGTCTCCGAGCGGACCGTCACACGGGACGCGCAAGCGCTGTCGGAGGCGGGCGTTCCGGTGTACGCCGACCGGGGCCGGAGCGGGGGCTACCGGCTGATCGGCGGGTACCGCACCCGGCTGACCGGGCTGGCCCGCAGCGAGGCCGAGGCGCTGTTCCTGTCCGGACTGCCGGGCGCGCTGCGGGAGATGGGGCTCGACGACGCCGCGTCGGCCGCGCGGCTGAAGGTGTCGGCGGCGCTGCTCCCCTCGCTGCGGGACGCTTCCGACACGGCCGCGCAACGGTTCCACCTCGACGCGCCCGGCTGGTACCAGGAGCCGAAGACGCCCGAGCTGCTGCCGGCGATCGCGGAGGCCGTCTGGGACGACCGGATGGTCACCGGCCGCTACCGGCGCCGCCAGGGTTCTGAGGCGGAGCGGGAACTGGCCCCGTACGGCCTCGTGCTCAAGGCCGGGGTCTGGTACCTGTGCGCCCGCGCGGACGGTGACTTCCGGGTGTACCGGATCGACCGCTTCACCGCGGTGGCCGTGTCCGAGGAGCATTTCGTACGGGACGAGGGCTTCGTGCTCCCGGAGTTCTGGGAGGAGCGGGCGGCCGATTTCGCCCGCTCGATCCTGCGTGCCGAGGTGGTGGTGCGGCTGTCGGAGGCGGGCGTGCGGCAGTTGCCGTACGCGATGGACCGCGCCGCGGCCCGCGAGGCGCTGGACGCGGCGGGGCCGCCCGACGAGCAGGGCCGGATCACCGTGACCCTGCTCGTCGAGTCCCCCGAAGTGGCGCACGGCCAGCTCCTGCCGCTGGGCCCCGAGGTGGAGGTGCTGGAACCGGGTGAGCTGCGCGACCTGTTCGCGGAGACCGCGAGGCGGATGCGGGAGCTCTACGCATAGGCGCTACCGGTAGTCGTCCACCGGGGCGTCCTTGTCACCCCAGACGACCTCCTTGAAGTAGAGCCAGGCGTCCGGCCGGGAACCGTCCGCGTCGGTGAAGCCGTACTCCTTGGCGAGCTGTCCGCTGGACAGCGACCGGCCGTTCCAGCGCCGCTTGCCGGGGTCGGCGGCCAGCGCCGCCACCGCGCGCCCCACGAGGACCGGGGACTCGGCGATCGCGAACTCCGGGACCTTCTCGACGGCGTCCCGCCAGGTGTCCTCGGTGACGCCCAGCGCGTCGAGCATCTGCTCGGAGCGCAGGAAGCCGGGGGTGAGGGAGACCGCCGTGCCGTCGAAGTCCTTCAGGTCCTCGGCGAGACAGAACGCCATCCGGATCGGGGCGTTCTTGGTGAGGTCGTAGTAGAAGTTCTCGCGGTAGCGCCGGTTGGACTCCGCGGTGCCGTCGGTGACCTCGACGACCAGGCCGCCGGGGTTCCGCACCAGCAGCGGCAGGGCGAGGCTGCTGGTGATGATGTGGCTGCGGACGCCGAGTTCGAGCATCCGCATGCCCTTGTCGAGGTCGTACTCCCACATCCTGGGCTTGTCCTCGAGGACCTCCCCCACCAGGTGCTCGCCGCCCCAGACGTCGTTGACCAGGATGTCCAGCCGTCCGTGGTCCCGGTCGATGCGCTCCACCAGGGCTCGCACCCGGTCGCGTTCCAGATGGTCGGTGGGTACGGCGATCCCGGTGCCACCCGCCGCGGTGACGAGTTCCGCGGTCTCCTCGATGGTCTCGCCGGGCCGTCCGACCTCGCTGACCTTCTCGCGGGTGGTGCGCCCGGTCACGTACACCGTCGCTCCCGCCGCCCCCAGTTGCACGGCGATCGCCCGCCCCGCGCCCCGGGTCGCCCCGGCCACCAGCGCGATCCTGCCGGTGAGGGGTGCGTCGTGCTCGCTCATGTCCGCTCCTTCGGTACCGCTGTCCGTGGCTCTTCGTCCCGTACGCGGCTCCACACTGACAGCGAAAGCCGACACCTCCTGTCCTGATTACTCCTCTCGACGTGTGTCCGGTAACGACACAGCCGCATCCGGGGGACAGGGCGTGCGCGGGCCCGGGTCCAGGGCCGATGCTTGTCCCGTGATGGACGAGACGGAATTCTGGGAGATCATCGACACCACCCGCGAGGCCGCCGAGGGCGACCCCGAGGACCACGCCGACCTGCTGGTCGAGCAGTTGCTCCAGCGGGACCCCGATTCCGTGCTCGACTTCGCCAGACACTTCGAGGCCCGCTACAACCGCGCGTACCGCTGGGACCTGTGGGGCGCGGCGACCGTACTGCTCGGCGGTGCGAGCGACGACGCCTTCGACTACTTCCGCTGCTGGCTGATCGGCCAGGGCCGGGAGGTCTTCGAGGGGGCGCTGCACGATCCGGACAACCTGGCCGACCTCCTCGACGAGTTCGACGAGGAGGTCGACGGGGACGGCGAGGAGCTGGGGTACGCGGCGGACGAGGCGTACGAGCAGCTCACCGGCGCGGTCGCACCGGGCCTGGGGGTCCCGGCGCAGGCGCCGGAGCCGGAGGGCGCACCGTTCGACTTCGAGGACGACGCGGCCCTGGCCGACCGCTACCCCCGGCTGTGGGAACGGTTCGGCAGGTACCGGTGAGAAGCTAACGGCCGTCGGGGGACGACGCGGCTGCCGGCTCCCGCCCGGCGGCGCCCCCGGGCTCCAGCGCGAGCAGGGCCACGTCGTCGTGCACGTTCTCCACCTTGCCCACGTAGCGCACCAGGTCCCTGTGCACGGCCTCGTTGAGGGCCAGCAGGTCCTCCTCCGGTACGGAGGCGGCCAGCGCGGGCAGCCGCCGCGCGAGCGGGAAGAAGGCACCCGAGGTGTCGCGCGCCTCCGTCACCCCGTCCGTGTGGGCGAGGATCCGGTCCCCGGGCTCCAGCGGCACGCAGACCACCGGGGCCGAGGCCGCCCCGGCCAGACCGAGGCCCAGCGGCGGCGCCGGGTCCACCCGGATCTCGTGCGCCGCCCCGTCCCGCAGCAGCAGCGGCGGCGGATGGCCGCAGCTGACCACCCGTACGACGGCTTCTCCGTCGGGGAACTCCAGCACGACCGCGGTGGCGAAGAGCTCCGCGTGTTCCACGACGGTGGAGTCCACGACCAGCCGCCTGTCCAGCCGCGCCGCCACCCCCGCGAGGTCCTCCTCGTCCAGTACGGCTTCGCGGAAGGCGCCCAGCAGCGCGGCGACCGTGGAGACCGCTTCCAGCCCGTGTCCCCGCACGTCGGCCACCAGGGCCCGTACGCAGCAGGGCCCTTCGCGCACGTCGTACAGGTCGCCGCCCACCAGCGTCCCGCGCTGCGCGGCCCGGTACAGCCCCGCGCACCGCACCCGGCCCACGGCGGCGGGCAGCGGCGGCAGTACGGCGAGCTGGGCGGCCTCGGCCACCGTGCGGACCGTCACCAGCTGCTGGTCGCGGCGGGTGCGCACGGTGGCGATGACCACGCTGAGCACGACGACGACCACCAGCGCGAGCAGGTCCGGGGTCTCGACGTCCCAGATCCGGCGGCCGTACGGCAGGCTCAGCGTCACCAGGGTGAGACAGCCGAGCACCGCGACGCTCACCGGGCCGTAGGCGAGCGCCGCGACCGGCGTCACGGCGACGACGAAGTAGCCCAGCTGGAGGGTCTCGGGGGTGATGACCTGGGCGAAGGTGAGGAGCGCGAGGATCACCGCGGGCAGGGCCCTCAGCCAGCGCGGCTGCGGCGTTCCGCGCAGCCCGCCGGAGGTCTCTTCTGCGCCTCTGGCCCGGACCGAACTCATCGGACGAAGAGACCGCGGCCGGTCGCGCGGGTCGCTGACGAGGCAACTGGAGTGGGCGGCATCCGGAACTCCTTCATACCTCTCCCACTATGGCTCAGGCGGTCACCGCACGCCTGTCAGCGCACGTCCGTCAGCGCGCGCCCCATGAACACGTCGTCGACGTACTCCCCCCGCAGGCGGAACTCGCCCGGCAGCACGCCCTCGACGGCGAATCCCTCGGCCTCGTACAGCGCCCGCGCGGGCGCGTTGTGGCCGAGCACCCGCAGCGTCATCCGCACGGCGCCCTGGCGCCGCGCCGCGTCGAGGGACGCGCGCAGCAGCGCGCGCCCGGTCCCGCGGCCCCGTGCCCGCTCCGCCACGGCCAGGCCTTGGATCTGCCGGACGTGCGCGTTGGAGGCGAGCGGGGTGGGCGGGACCGTCCGGATGTATCCGACGATCACGCCGTCCGCCTCGGCCACCAGGATGTCCTCGGGCCGGTCGCTCCCGTCGAAGAAGGGACCGTACGGCGGCTGCGGCCTCGGCTGCACGGAGTGCACCGGCGACCAGGTCTCCCGGTCGAGCGCGGCCAGTTCCTTGTCGTCGGCCCGCGTGGCGGGACGTATGGCGGGCCGGAAGTGCGCGATGCGGGGCTCTGGCATGGCTGTCACTGTGCCATGCGGACCGTCCGGGCCCGGACGGGGGCAGGATGGGCGGCATGCGGATTGCGGTCACCGGCTCGTCCGGTCTCATCGGTACGGCGCTCGTGCGCTCACTGCGCGCGGACGGACACGAGGTCGCCCGCCTGGTGCGGCGCGCGGCGCGGAGCGCGGAGGAGGTGACGTGGGACCCGGAGCGGCAGTACGTCGACGCCGACGGGCTCGCCGGGTGCGAGGCGGTCGTCCATCTCGCCGGGGCGGGCATCGGCGACCACCGCTGGAGCGCGGCGTACAAGAAGGAGATCCGCGACAGCAGGGTCCTCGGTACGGCCGCGATCGCCGAGGCCGTCGCCTCCCTGGACGTGCCGCCGAAGGTTCTGGTGAGCGGTTCCGCGATCGGCTTCTACGGGGACACCGGGGACCGCGCGGTCGACGAGGACGCGCCGCCCGGTGACGGTTTCCTGCCGTCCGTGTGTGTGGAGTGGGAGGAGGCCGCCGCTCCGGCGCAGGAGGCGGGCGTACGGACGGTCTTCGCCCGCACCGGACTCGTGGTCGCACGCGAGGGCGGCGCCTGGGGAAGGCTCTTCCCCCTGTTCAGGGCGGGGCTCGGCGGGCGGCTGGGGTCGGGACGCCAGTACTGGAGCTTCATCGCGATGCACGACCAGATCGCGGCGCTGCGTCATCTGATCGACACCGGGTCGCTCTCGGGTCCCGTGAACCTCACGGCGCCGCGGCCGGTCACCAACCGGGAGGTCACGGAGGCGATGGGGCGGGTGCTGAAACGGCCGACGCCGTTCGCCGTGCCGGCGCCGGCGCTGCGGCTCGCGCTGGGCGAGCTCTCCGTGGACGTGCTGGGAAGCCAGCGGGCCCTGCCGCGGCGGCTGGAGGAGTCGGGCTTCTCGTTCGCGTTCCCGGAGATCGACGACGCGGTGCGGGCGGCGCTGCACCGGCCCGTGCCGCACTGACCGATTTTGATCACCCCTGTCCGATATGCGATCACTCCGCGACCATTGTGCTCCGGTTGTGCTCCAGTGCCCCGGTCGGTGCGCGACTGTGCCCTCCCACGTCCGCTTCTACGCTGCAACTCGAACTCGGGCATTCCGTGAACCTGTCGAGGGCATGAGTCCCCCCACAGTCACGCCGACCTCGGGGAGGGCACGTGCTCACCACCGCACACCACGCGGACGTCGTCATTGTGGGGGCCGGGGTCGCCGGGCTCTCCGCCGCCCAACAGCTGACCGGCGCCGGTGTGACGGTCGGCGTCCTGGAGGCGGCACCTCAGGTCGGCGGGCGGATGGCCACCGAGGAGGTCGACGGATTCCGGCTCGACCGCATCGGCCAGGTCCTCAGCACCGCGTACCCGGAACTGCTCCGCACACCGGGACTCGAAGGGCTCGCGCTGCGCACCTTCTCCCCCGGCGTCCTCGTGCACAGCGAAGGCCGCCACTACCGCGCCGGAGAGGCAGGGAGCGCGCGGGGCGCTCTCAGCGCGGCGCGCGCCCTGGCAAGCGCCCCGCGGCCCCCCTTCGGGGGCGCACTCGACCAGGCCCGCCTCGGCGCGGCGCTCGGGCGGTTCGCGGCCACCCCGGTGCGCCGCCTGACGGCCCGCCCCGAACGGACCGCCGCCGAGGCCCTGTCCGGGCGCGGACTGCCGCCCCGTACGGTCGACGGTTTCCTGCGCCCGCTGCTGTCGGCGCTGCTCAGCGACCCGGACCTCACCACCTCCAGCCGGTGCGCCGACCTCGCGCTGCGCGGCTTCGCGCGCGGCAGGCTGTGCGTACCGGAGGGCGGGGCATCCGCGCTGCCCGAGCTGCTGGCCGCCACGCTGCCGCCGGGAACCGTGCGTACGGGCGTACGGGTGACCGCGGCTTCCACCACCTCCGTCACCACCGAGGAGCACGGCACGTTCGGCTGCCGCTCCCTCCTGCTGGCCACCGGCGCCCGCGCCGCCGCCGGCCTGCTGCCCGGCCTGCGGGTGCCGCCCTTCCACCCGGTGACCGTCCTCCACCACGCCGCGCCCACGACCCCGCTGGCGGACCCGTCCCTGCTGCTGGACGCCGACCGCAGCGGCCCCGTCTCGCACACCGCCGTACTCAGCGAGGTCGACCCGTCGCGCGCGCCGCGCGGCCGCTCGCTGATCTCCTCGACGGTCCTGGGCACTCCCCCGCCGGACGCCGACCGCGTGGTGCGCGCCCACCTGGCCAGGCTCTACGGCGTCCCCACGGACGACTGGGAACTCCTCGCGGTCCACCACGACAGGGAAGCGGTCCCGGCCATGCCGGCGCCGCACGACCTGCGCCGCCCCGTACGGCTCCTCTCGGGTCTGTACGTCTGCGGCGACCACCGCGAAACGAGCACGGTGCAGGGCGCGCTCCACTCGGGCCGCCGGGCCGCGCAGGAGATCCTCCGCGACTTCGGCATCCAGCCCGGTTACGCGGCCGGGGATCTGCGCGAGGCCGCCTGAGCCCTCGTGCGTCCGGGCCGCAGCAGGGCGGGGCCTGCGGGGAACGGTCGGCCCCGGCCCCCCGCAGGCCCTCTTGCCACCGCACCACGGTCCCCCGCTCCCCCCGCCCCCCGCTCCCGCAGCGCCGGACGAACTGTTCACCCGGGACGAGGCGCTGAGTGCCGCTCAGGTGAGGCCCCATGTCGCGGGCCACCACCGCTGAGCGAGCCGGCAGAGCCCCGGGCGAGAGGAATCCGCACCCACCGGCGCGCGCCCCGCGGGGCTTGTTCCCCAGGGCGCCCGCCGGCGCCCGAGGAGCGGCGCTCCTCACCCCAGCGCCGCGACCCGGTCCCGGTAGTTGCGGACCGCCGCCGCGTCCCGGTACGGCTCAAGCCGCTTCTCGAAGTCCCGGACGTACTCCAGCGCCCGGGCCGACCGCATCTCCGTGGCCTGCTGCGCCGACTCCGCCGCCAGCGCGCACGCCTGGTCCAGCTCCCCGAGCCCGAGCCGCGCCGACGCCAGTACCACCCGGCAGAACAGCCGGCTGCGCGCGTAGCCGGGCGCCCGCAACTGCAACGACCGCTCCGCGTGCTGCGCCGACGCCCGGTGCTGCTGGAGGTCCCGGTGGCAGTGCGCGAACTCGTCCGCCAGCTGCGCCTCGTCGAAGAAACGCGCCCAGTGCGGCAGCTCGTCCCCCGGCCGCGCCGCCTCCATCGCCCGCTCCGCCCGTACGAGCGAGGCCGTGCACGCCCGGACCTCCCCCAGCACCCCGTGCCCGCGCGCCTCCACCGAGTGCAGCAGCGCCTGCACGACGGCCGGCGCCGTGCTGCCCACACCCTGCTGCGCCACCCTGGCCAGTTGCACCGCCTCCCGCCCGTGCCCCAGATGGACGGCCTGCCGGCTCATGGTGGCCAGCACGTACGAGCCGTACGGCCGGTCGCCCGCCGCCTGCGAGAGGCGCAGCGCCTGGACGAAGTACCGCTGGGCGAGGCCGTGCGCCGCGATGTCGTACGACGTCCAGCCGGCCAGCCGGGTCAGGTCGGCGGCGGCCGCGAACAGCCTCCGCCCCGTCGCCTCCCCGTACGTACCGCGCAGCATCGGCTCCGCCTCGTGCTCCAGATAGCGCACGAGGGCCTGCCGGGCGTGCCCGCCGCCGTAGGCGTCGTCCAGCGTCCGGAACAGCTCGCCGACCGAGCGCAGCGCCGCGATGTCCCCCGTGGAGACGCGCTGGCCGGGGCCGCGGTCCGTCTGCCGCTGGCGGGGCATCGCGGAGCGGCCCGGGGCGGGGACCCGCGCCCCGTTCACCCCGGTCGCGCCGTTCGCCCCGTTCACCGGCTGGTCGGTGCGCGCGACCCGGTCGTCCGCCCGCCCGATCAGCCAGTCCCGGCTCGGGACGACGAGTCCGGCCGGGGTGAACGCGATCTTGCGCAGCTCGGCGTGGCTGCCGGAGTCCTTGCGCCACAGCCCGCTGACGATGTCGACGGCCTCCTCGGGGGTGGCCGCGAACTCCAGCCCCGCGTAGACGGGCGCACAGGCGTCCAGCCCGAGGTCCTGGGCGGTCAGCCGCCGCCCGAGGCGCCGGGCGAAGACCTCGGCGATCAGCGCGGGGGTGGTACCGCGCGGCTGCTGGCCGCGGAGCCAGCGGGTCACCGAGGTCTTGTCGTACCGGAGATCCAGGCCGTGTTCCAGACCGAGCTGGTCCACCCGTCGGGCAAGGCCAGCGTTGGAGAATCCCGCTTCCGCGATGAGCGCGGCGAGCTGGCGGTTGGGGGTGCGCTGCGGAGGTCGTTCCGTCATCAGCTGTGCGGTCTCCTGCCTTCTGGGCTCCGGGAGCAGCCCTCATGGAACGGCGCGAATTTAGCTGCACCCGCAGACCGCTCCGGCCCCTTCCACCCACATTCATCCGATCGTGTGAGGATTTGTGGGAACGCTGACGAACGCTGACGAAAACGACCTGCCCGGCGGCCGGAACCGTCGCCGCCGTACAGTGGCTGGGGCGCGATACGTGCACGGTGAAGGTTCTAAGGAGGCGTTGCCGTGAGTGAGCTGCGGTTTGTCCGACTGGGGTTCGGCGAGGAAGCCGTCGAGTACCAGGAGGCCTGGCAGAAGCAGCGCGAGGTGCACGCCGCACGGTTCGCGGACGAGATCCCGGACACGTGCCTGCTCCTCGAGCACCCCCCCGTCTACACGGCGGGACGGCGTACGGCGGACAGCGAGCGGCCGCTGGACGGCACGCCCGTGGTGGACGTGGACCGCGGCGGCAAGATCACCTGGCACGGCCCCGGCCAGCTCGTCGGCTACCCGATCATGAAGCTGCCGCGCCCGGTCGACGTGGTGGCGCACGTGCGCCGCCTGGAGGACGCCCTGATCCGCGCGTGCGCGGAGTTCGGCGTCGAGACGTCCCGGGTCGAGGGCCGCAGCGGCGTGTGGGTGCTCGGCGACCCGGTGGAGCAGCGCCAGGCGCTCGGCGGGCTCTCCCTGGACTTCGACCCGCGGCTCCAGGACGAGGAGTTCGACCCGCGGCTGAACGGTCCCGAGTACGCCCCGTCCAACGCCGGCCAGCGCCGCGAGGACCGCAAGCTCGCCGCCATCGGGATCCGCGTCGCCAAGGGCGTCACGATGCACGGCTTCGCGCTGAACGTGAACCCGGACAACACCTGGTT
Organism: Streptomyces altiplanensis; assembly: GCF_053591575.1. NCBI lineage: Bacteria > Bacillati > Actinomycetota > Actinomycetes > Kitasatosporales > Streptomycetaceae > Streptomyces > Streptomyces altiplanensis. Next base: position 111,536 of record NZ_JBSFUB010000005.1, read on the forward strand.
CGACCGGATCGTGCCCTGCGGCATCCGCGACGCGGGCGTCGCCTCGCTCGCGGGCGAGCTCGGCCGGGAGGTCACCGTCGACGAGGTCCTGCCGGTCGTCGAGAAGCACCTGCGGGACGTACTGGAGAACGCGGATCCGGCCCCCCGGATCATCGAGAAGGCCTCCGCCTAGGAAGCCCCCGGGAATGCGCGCCTCTGGCCACGGGTTGGCGGGACGTAATCCCCATACAAATATCGGGCGTACCCTGGTGGGCGCCGAAGAATCGAAGTCGTAGGGAGCCGGACGTGTCCGCAGTCGCACCCGACGGACGCAAGATGCTGCGCCTGGAGGTCCGGAACAGCCAGACCCCCATCGAGCGCAAGCCCGAGTGGATCAAGACCCGGGCGAAGATGGGCCCCGAGTACACCAAGATGCAGGCCCTGGTGAAGGGCGAAGGACTGCACACGGTGTGCCAGGAGGCCGGCTGTCCGAACATCTACGAATGCTGGGAGGACCGCGAGGCCACCTTCCTCATCGGCGGTGATCAGTGCACCCGGCGCTGTGACTTCTGCCAGATCGACACGGGCAAGCCCGCCGCGCTCGACCTGGACGAGCCGCGCCGCGTGGGCGAGTCCGTCGTCACGATGGACCTGAACTACGCCACCATCACCGGCGTCGCACGCGACGACCTGGAGGACGGCGGCGCCTGGCTGTACGCGGAGACCGTGCGCCAGATCCACGCGATGACGTCGGAGCGCGCGGAGGGCCGCACCAAGGTCGAGCTCCTCATCCCCGACTTCAACGCGGTCCCCGAGCAGCTGGCCGAGGTCTTCTCGTCCCGCCCCGAGGTGCTCGCGCACAACGTCGAGACGGTGCCGCGCATCTTCAAGCGCATCCGCCCCGGCTTCCGCTACGAGCGCTCCCTCGAAGTGATCACACGCGCCCGTGAGGCGGGCCTGGTCACCAAGTCGAACCTCATCCTCGGCATGGGCGAGGAGCGCGAAGAAGTCAGCCAGGCGCTCCAGGACCTGTACGACGCGGGCTGCGAGCTCATCACGATCACGCAGTACCTGCGCCCCTCGCCGCGCCACCACCCGGTCGAGCGCTGGGTGAAGCCGCACGAGTTCGTGGAGCTGAAGGAGGAGGCCGAGGAGATCGGCTACTCCGGTGTGATGTCCGGGCCGCTGGTCCGTTCCTCGTACCGCGCGGGCCGGCTTTTCGGCCAGGCGATGGAGCGGCGTGGCGCGCTGACCGCCACCCCCGCTGTGTGAATCCAGGCACAAGCGATTACCGGCCAGTAATGGCCAGGGCGACGCGGCCCGTACAGTCCCCGCAGGTCGGGGGAGGTGCGGGCCGTACCCGTGTCCCGGCCCGCGTCCCGGACGTACGCGTCAAGGATTCATGGGTGTTTGACCGCCCGGCCATGCGCTGGTAACACCAATCAGTGACCCTAGGCTTACACACAGCTGCACTCCAGCACCCGCGCCTGCGTCCGCACGCGCACCCGCACATCCCGCCCGTTCCCGAGTCACCGCTCCCGAGGGGGATCCCCACCATGCCGGCCGCGACGCCCGTCCACGCAGCGACGACGCCAGTCACCCACGCCACCGCCATCCCGTCCGTCACCACCGCCCTGCGCGCCGTCGAGTCGCTCCTGATGGGCGGCGGACAGCGCACCGCCCGCCGCAACGCCTGGACGTCGGTGCTCGAGGACCGGCGCAGGGCCAAGGACCGGGTCGAGGCCGAGCGCGTACTGGAGGCCGGGGCGGCCCGTACTTCCCGGGCAACGTAAACTTCAGGCATGGCGAGGAAGGAACGCGCAGACAACGCGGACACTGCGAACCCCGGGCGACTCAAGCAGATTGCCCTGACCTACAAGATGACCCGGCGGGCCGACTCGAAGGTGGGTCTTGTCGTCGCGGCTGTGGGCATCATCACCTTCGGTGTCTTCCTCGCGATCGGCTTCTTGATCGATCACCCGGTCTACCTGGGCATTCTTGGCTTCCTGCTGGCTTTCCTCGCGATGGCGATCGTCTTCGGACGCCGTGCCGAGCGAGCGGCGTTCGGGCAGATGGAGGGGCAGCCGGGCGCTGCGGCCTCCGTGTTGCAGAACGTCGGCCGGGGCTGGTCGACGACTCCGGCGGTGGCGATGAACCGCAGCCAGGACGTCGTGCACCGGGCCGTCGGCAAGGCCGGCATCGTCCTGGTGGCCGAGGGCAACCCGAACCGGCTGAAGAGCCTGCTGGCCGCCGAGAAGAAGAAGATGGCGCGCATCGTGGTGGACGTACCGGTCCACGACATCATCGTCGGCAACGACGAGGGTCAGGTGCCGCTGAAGAAGCTGCGCACCACGATGCTCAAGCTGCCGCGCGTCCTCACGGGTCCGCAGGTGACGACGGCCAACGACCGGCTGCGCGCGATGGGCGACCTGATGTCGAACATGCCCCTGCCGAAGGGGCCCATGCCCAAGGGGATGCGCATGCCGCGCGGCGGAAAGATGCGCTGAGAGCCTTCCGCTCCTCCCGTACGCCACCAGGACATACGGACATACGCCGAAGGGCGGCCCGGAACCGATGAGGTTCCGGGCCGCCCTTCCTTCGTCTCCTTCGTCCGCCCCCGCCCGCCTACGGGCACATCAGAGCCGGACCTGGACGGCGCGCGCGAGACGGTCGTGCAGGCCCCGGCCGTCGCGGTCCCAGACCAGGGCCGGGATCGCGAGGCACAGGAGCACGCTGCGGACGAACGTCCGGCCGAAGCCGAGGCGGTCCCCGTTCTCGGCGACGACGCGCAGGCCGAAGAGGCGCTTGCCGGGGGTGGAGCCGATCGTGCCGACGGTGAGCAGGCTCAGTACGAGCAGCACGCCCAGCGCCCAGTTGCCCGACGCCTGCGCGTCACCGCCGGTGAGCAACCCGTATGCGATCAGCATGCAGAGCGCCCAGTCGGCGAAGAGGGCCCCGAAGCGCCGGCCGAGGGGGGCGACGGCGCCCGGCCCGTGCTCCGGCAGTCCGAGCCGCTCGCCGCGGTACCCGGTGTCGGCACCCATCTGCCTGGCGGCTTCGCCCGGCCCGGAGAGCCACGATCCAATTGCTTGCCTGTTGTCCACCCGTCCACGGTACTGCGCCCGCTTTCGTACCCTGGAGGCCGGGGCCGCCCGGAGCCGGTCCGGTTAACTTGGGCGAAACAAATGGGTCATGCTTGAGAAATCCGGTCTGCCTATGGTCGGGTCCAGCGTGTGCCACCGCACTGGCCGCACGAAGAGCTGCAACCCCATCCCCACCGGGTGGGAGTAGGAGGAGTTGGATGTTCCAGAACGCCGACGACGCGAAGAAGTTCCTCGCCGACGAAGACGTCAAGTTCGTCGACGTCCGGTTCTGCGACCTGCCCGGAGTGATGCAGCACTTCACGATCCCGGCCGCGGCGTTCGACCCGACCGAGGAGCTGGCCTTCGACGGATCGTCGATCCGCGGTTTCCAGGCCATCCACGAGTCCGACATGGCGCTCCGCGCGGACCTGTCGACGGCACGCATCGACCCGTTCCGCAAGGACAAGACGGTCAACATCAACTTCTTCATCCACGACCCGATCACGGGCGAGCAGTACAGCCGTGACCCGCGGAACGTGGCGAAGAAGGCCGAGGCGTACCTGGCGTCCACCGGCATCGCCGACACGGCGTACTTCGGCCCGGAGGCCGAGTTCTACGTGTTCGACAACGTCCGCTTCCAGACCTCCGCGAACGAGTCCTTCTACCACATCGACTCCGAGGCCGGCGCCTGGAACACCGGTGCGGTCGAGAACAACCGCGGTTACAAGGTCCGCTACAAGGGCGGCTACTTCCCCACCCCGCCGGTCGACCACTTCGCCGACCTGCGCGCCGAGATCTCCCTGGAGCTGGACAAGAACGGCCTCCAGGTCGAGCGCCAGCACCACGAGGTCGGCACGGCCGGCCAGGCCGAGATCAACTACAAGTTCAACACGCTGCTCGCCGCGGCCGACGACCTGATGCTCTTCAAGTACATCGTGAAGAACGTCGCCTGGCGCAACGGCAAGACCGCGACCTTCATGCCGAAGCCGATCTTCGGTGACAACGGCTCGGGCATGCACGTCCACCAGTCGCTGTGGTCCGGCGGCAACCCGCTCTTCTACGACGAGCAGGGTTACGCGGGCCTCTCGGACATGGCGCGGTACTACATCGGCGGCATCCTCAAGCACGCCCCGTCGCTCCTGGCCTTCACCAACCCGACGGTGAACTCCTACCACCGCCTGGTGCCCGGCTTCGAGGCCCCGGTCAACATGGTCTACTCGCAGCGCAACCGCTCGGCGGCCATGCGCATCCCGATCACGGGCTCGAACCCGAAGGCCAAGCGCGTCGAGTTCCGCGCCCCGGACCCGTCCTCGAACCCGTACCTCGCCTTCTCGGCGCTGCTGATGGCGGGCCTCGACGGCGTGAAGAACAAGATCGAGCCGGCCGAGCCGATCGACAAGGACCTCTACGAGCTGGCTCCCGAGGAGCACGCGAACGTCCAGCAGGTCCCGACGTCGCTCCCGGCCGTCCTCGACGCGCTCGAGGCGGACCACGACTACCTGCTGGCCGGCGGTGTCTTCACCCCCGACCTGATCGAGACGTGGATCGACTACAAGCGCGTGAACGAGATCGCCCCGATCCAGCTCCGCCCGCACCCGCACGAGTTCGAGCTGTACTTCGACCTCTAAAGATCACAAGATCACGCCCTGAGGGCCGTCACCCCCGCGTCGCGCGGGGGTGACGGCCCTCAGGTGTCAGTCGTTCCCGGGTCAGCGGCCGTAGCGGATCAGAGCGCGCACCATCCGGCAGGTCGTGTCCGACGGCGGGTGTATGCCGACGAGCTCCGCCACGGTGCGTATCTTGTCGTTGGACGCCTGCGCCGGGTGGTACACACCCGTGTCGAGCAGCGCGATGGCAAGGCGCATCGCCTTGAGGCGGCGGTTGTGGGTCTCGTACCACGCGCGCGGCCGCCCGGCCGGCAGTGGGGTCTTCGACAGGGCTTGCGGAGCGAGCGGAAGCAGTGCGGCTGCGGCCATGGGCGTCCTCCTGGGGGCGCTCGGGAACCCTCTCTGACACCCTCGATTTTACTGCCCACCACTGACAATCAGCCCTGGCCAGACCTTGTGCGGCGGGTGCTTGAAGATACGGTTGGGGCCATGGAGATCTGGATCAATCCCGCCTGCTCGAAGTGCCGCGGCGCGGTGCGTCTGCTGGACGAGGAGGGGGCTCAGTACACGGTGCGCCGCTACCTCGAGGACGTACCGACGCCGGACGAGATCCGTGCGGTGCTGGAGCGGCTCGGGCTCGAGCCGTGGGACATCACGCGCACGCAGGAGGCCGCGGCGAAGGAGCTGGGGCTCGGGGAGTGGGCGCGGGACGCCGGTTCGCGGGACCGGTGGATCGCGGCGCTCTCGGAGCACCCGAAGCTGATCCAGCGGCCGATCATCACGGCCGAGGACGGTACGGCCGTGGTGGCCCGTACGGACGAGGCGGTACGGGACGCCATGTCGCGGCGGTGAGGCCCCGGGCCGGCGTACGGGCACGGGGCCCCACCGCCGGCCGGGTCAGGAGACGCGTTCGTCCTCGCCCGCGGTCTTCGCCGTCGCCAGTGCGATGCGGTTCCAGGTGTTGATCGTGAAGATCAGGGCCAGCAGCTGGGCCAGTTCCTTGTCGTCGAAGTGGGCGGACGCCCGTGCGTACACGTCGTCCGGCAGCCCGCCGTCCGCGATCAGCGTCACCGCGTCCGTGAGGGCCAGGGCGGCCTGCTCCTTCGCGGTGAAGAAGTGCGCGGCCTCCTTCCACACCGCGACCATGTGCAGCCGCTCCTCGCTCTCGCCCGCCTTGCGCGCGTCGGAGGTGTGCATGTGCAGGCAGTACGCGCAGTGGTTGAGGTGCGAGGAGCGGATCTGCACCAGCTCCACGAGCGCCGGGTCGAGGCCCTCACGGGCGGCGGCGTCGAGGCCGATCACCGCTCTGAACGCCTTGGGCGCGCTCTTGGCGAAGTTGAGGCGGGTGGCGGAGGAGGCGGGGGCGGAGGGGCTCTGCCGGATCTCTGTCGTCGTCATGGATACGAATCTACGAGCACGGGCGACCGGAGGAGGGGTGCATTCTCGTGGCACGATCATGGGTCAATTCCGCGGAGGGGCTCGGCAGCGATCTGCACCTGGAGCTGGAGAAGGCAGGAGCCGGCAGCCGGCGTGCCGTGCTCATGCGGGCGCTGCGTGAAGCGGTCCGCAGCGGGCGGCTCGCTCCCGGGACGCGGTTGCCGCCGTACCGCTCCCTCGCCGCCGACCTCGGGCTCGCCCGCAATACCGTCGCCGACGCGTACGCCGAGCTGGTGGCGGAGGGCTGGCTGACGGCCAGACAGGGGTCCGGCACCCGGGTCGCGCAGCGGGCGGAGCCGGTCACGCCCGTGCGGCGGGCGCGCACTCCGGCGCGGGCCACCCGGCCGGCGTACGACCTGGTCCAGGGCCGGCCGGACCCTTCCGTGTTCCCGCGCAGCGCCTGGCTCGCTTCGGCCCGCCGGGCGCTGACCGCCGCGCCCCACGACGCCTTCGGGCCCGGTGATCCGCGGGGCAGGGCGGAGCTGCGGCAGGCGCTGGCGGAGTATCTGGCGCGGGTGCGCGGGGTACGGGCGGACGCCGGGCGGATCGTGCTGTGCTCGGGGGCCGCGCACGCGCTGCGGCTGCTGGCGGAAGTGGTGGGCGGGACGTGGGCGGTGGAGGAGTACGGACTGCCGTTCCACCGCGCGCTGCTGGCCGGCGAGGGGGTGCGTACCGTGCCGGTCGGGGTCGACGGGGGCGGGGCCAGGGTGGACGAACTGGCCGGGCCGGGGGCCGTACTGCTCACCCCCGCGCACCAGTTCCCGACGGGCGGGCCGCTGCGTCCGGAGCGGCGCGCGGCCGTCGTGGACTGGGCGCGGGCGACGGGCGGGCTGGTCCTGGAGGACGACTACGACGGTGAGTTCCGTTACGACCGGCAGCCGGTGGGCGCGGTGCAGGGGCTCGATCCGGACCATGTGGTGCTGATCGGGTCGGTCAGCAAGAGCCTCTCCCCCACCCTGCGGATCGGCTGGATGGTGCTGCCGGAGCGGCTCGTGGACGATGTCGCGGCGGCGAAGGGCGAGCGCGAGCAGTGGTCGAGCGCGACGGAGCAGCTGACGCTGGCGGACTTCGTCGCCTCGGGTGCGTACGACCGTCATGTGCGCAGGATGCGACAGCGTCACCGGCGCAGGCGCGACCGGCTGGTCGCGGTGCTGGCCGAGCGTGCGCCGCACGTGCGCGTGACGGGGATCGCGGCGGGGCTGCACGCCGTGCTCGAACTGCCGCCGGGCACCGAGCGGGCGGTGGTGAAGGCGGCGGCGTGGCAGGGGCTGGCGGTGGAGGGGCTCTCCGGCTACCGGCATCCGGGGAGCGGCCGCGGGGCGGGCGCGGGAGGCGGCTCCGGGGACAGCGCCGGGGGCGGCGGGCGCGACGGGCTGGTCGTGGGCTACTCGACGCCGGCCGAGCACCTGTACGCGGGGGCGCTGGACGCGCTGTGCCGGGCCCTGCCGCCCGCCTGATACGGAAATCGCCGCCCAGTCCGCTGTGCCGGGGGGTGCCTCCGCGCCGGCCGTGAGCGGGCCGCGTCCGGACGGGCTCGCGGACCGGGCCCGTCCGGCGGCCGGGGGCAGCGCGAACCGTGCGGACGACGCGGCCGGCGCAGAGGCACCGCCCCGTCTCAACGCCCCAGTCGCGCCTCCGCGTCGGCCAGGATCTCCGTGACGCGCAGCCCGAAGGCCGCGTCGCACGGATGCGCCTCTCCCGTCCGTACGGAGTGCAGCAGCGCGTCGACGGCTGCGCGGAAGGCCCCGGCCGCACTGCCCCACGGAGGCAGTGCGGCCACACCCGCCGTGCCCCGCAGTTCGACCGCCGCCCCCGCCGCATCCGCCGGGGCGCTCAGGCTGAGCGTCACCGTGCTCGACGCGCCCGAGGTGTGGCGCAGGACGAGGTGGACGGTGTCCTCGGGGCCCGGCGCCGCGGTCACCGACGTGACGTCGCCGAGCACCGGCAGCAGTACGGACAGGGCGTGCGGCCCCACGTCCCACAGCGCGCCCTTCTCGCCGCGCCACGGCGAGACGGCGTACGGACTGTCCGCACCGGGGGAGAACAGCGCGCCGAGCCACCGTGCGTGGGCGGTGAACCAGCCGCCCGCCGCGCCCTGTTCGGCGGTCCACCGCGCCGTTCCGGCCGCGAAGCGCAGGGTGAAGAAGACCACCGACGCCACGCCCGCCTTCTCCGTCGCCCCGGCGACCTCCCGTGCCCCCGCCACCGTCGTCGCGACCGGCTTGTCCAGCAGCACGTGGCGTCCGGCGGCCGCGGCACGTACCGCCAGCGGGGCCTGGACGTCGGGCGGCAGGGCGATCGCCACGGCGTCGCACGCGGCGAGGAGGGCGTCGACGTCGTCGTACGCCGTGGTGGCGTGGGCGGCGGCGAGGGCGGCGGCCGCCTCGGGCCTGCGGCCCCACACGCCCGCGAATTCGATGCCGGGGTGCGCCGCGAGCGCGGGTCCGTGGGTGCCGGCCGCCCAGGGGCCGGTGCCGAGAAGTCCGATGCGCGGTTTGCTCAACGATTCGGTCATGCCCGCCAGTGTGCCCGCGGGGCCGGGGGACGCGCGGGTCCCCCGGCCTCCGCGGCCGGTGCGTGACCGGCGAACGCCCGTGATCCGCAGGAAACCTGAGTAACACGGGGTTCACAATCGGGCAACGGACGGGAAATCAGCGCTTGCGAAGCTGCGCTCATCAGCCGCAGCCCCGCAGCAGCACACCGCAGCACCACAAAGGATGGCGTCCGTGACCTTCAAGGCCGAGTACATCTGGATCGACGGCACCGAGCCGACCGCCAAGCTCCGCTCGAAGACGAAGATAATGGCGGGCTCCGCCGCGGACGTCACCGAGCTGCCCATCTGGGGTTTCGACGGATCCAGCACGAACCAGGCCGTGGGCCACGCGTCCGACCGCGTACTGAAGCCGGTGTTCTCCTGCCCGGACCCGATCCGCGGCGGTGACGACATCCTCGTCATGTGCGAGGTCCTGAACATCGACATGACGCCGCACGAGTCCAACACGCGTGCGCTGCTGCGCCCGGTCGCCGAGCAGTTCGCCGACCAGGAGCCGATCTTCGGCATCGAGCAGGAGTACACCTTCTTCGACGGTGCCCGTCCGCTCGGCTTCCCGGTGGGCGGCTTCCCGGCCGCGCAGGGCGGTTACTACTGCGGCGTCGGCGCGGACGAGATCTTCGGCCGTGAGATCGTCGAGAAGCACCTCGACCACTGCCTCGCCGCCGGCCTCGGCATCTCCGGCATCAACGCCGAGGTCATGCCCGGCCAGTGGGAGTTCCAGGTCGGCCCGCTGGCGCCGCTGGAGGTCGCCGACCAGCTGTGGATCGCCCGCTGGCTGCTGTACCGCACCGCCGAGGACTTCAACGTGTCCGCGACCCTCGACCCGAAGCCGGTCAAGGGCGACTGGAACGGCGCGGGCGCGCACACCAACTTCTCGACGAAGGCGATGCGCGAGGGCTACGACGCGATCATCACCGCGTGCGAGGCGCTGGGCGAGGGCTCGAAGCCGATGGACCACGTCAAGAACTACGGCGCGGGCATCGACGACCGCCTGACCGGTCTGCACGAGACCGCCCCGTGGAACGAGTACAGCTACGGCGTCTCCGACCGCGGCGCCTCGGTCCGTATCCCGTGGCAGGTCGGCCAGGACCGCAAGGGCTACATCGAGGACCGCCGTCCGAACGCCAACGTCGACCCGTACGTCGTGACGCGCCTGATCGTCGACACCTGCTGCACCGCGATGGAGAAGGCCGGCCAGGTCTGATCCCCGCTCCCGACCGCTCGTCGCAGGGGGCGCCCGCCGATCCGGTGGGCGCCCCCTGCGCGTACCCCGGCCCGGTGTGCCGCAGGCGCCCTGCCGTACGGAGGCCGGGGGAAGGGGGGCTGCTGCCGACGGCGGGCATCTGCTTCAATGGGGCACATGACCGGCCACCAGGACACCGCGACAGCGCGTCGCAGCGACCTCGAGCCGTTCTGGCCTTCCCGTCAGCATCACGACTTCGACCGGGTGTGTTGTCGCGCGAGGAACGCGCGGGCCCTCTAAAGCCGTTCACACCGGTCTTCGGTCCGCGCGCAGCACGACGCAGTGACGACGCAGTACGTCCTCGACGACTCCTCCGCGCGAAAGAAGCTGACCTCTCATGGCGAACACCCGTGCCTTCTCCGCCGCTTCCCAGTCCTCCGCCGTCATCGGCCGCCACCGGCTGCGGGCCGTCGAACGGCACGAGGGGGCGCGTACCGGCGGGGCTCCGGGCAGGACTCCCGGCCGGACTCTGGACGTGGGCGACTTCCTGCCGCCGGGCTCCACCTGGCTGCCCGCGCCCGAGCACACGCTGCCCGCGCTGCCGGGCCGGCCGCCGATGGTCGGGTACCTCGTGCTCGTACCGGCCGACCGGCAGCCCGCCGTCGCGCCCGTCGCGCCCGTCGCGGAAAAGGCGACGGGGGAGGACGCGGAAGAGGAGGGGGCCGGGGCCCTGGGCGACGGGCCCGTGCGGATCGACGGCGCCGGGCGCACCGCCGCCGTGGACGGGCGGACGCTGGACCTCACGTACCTCGAATTCGAGCTGCTCGCCCACCTGGTGGCGCATCCCCACCGGGTGCACACACGCGACCAGTTGGTGTCCACGGTGTGGGGCTACGGGCATGTGGGCGACGGCAGGACCGTCGACGTCCACATCGCGCGGCTGCGCCGCAAGCTGGGCGCCGAGCACCGCGGCAGGATCCAGACGGTGCGGCGCGTGGGGTACAAGTTCACGCCCTGAGCTCCTGAGGCTGTGAGGCTCTGAGGCTCTGAGGCTCTGGCGGAGTACGGCGAAGGGGCTGCCCGTCCGGCGCGGCGGTACGGGCAGCCCCGGCCCTCAGTCCGCCGTACGGGCCGTGCGGGCGCGGAAGCGGGCCACCGCGCCCAGCAGCAGGTCGACCGCCAGGAACACCAGCAGGCTGATGCCCAGCAGCGGTACGAACCAGCCCACCAGCACGGTGAGCGCCGCCAGGGGCAGCAGTGCCGTGACCGGCGCCTTCCGCCAGGCGCCGCGCGGCACCGGGCGGCCCGCGGGCAGCCTGCGTTCCTTCGTCGGCCTGCGCAGCCACCACATCCGGTAGCCCCAGACGATGAGCAGGATCAGGGACGCCGCGAGGGCCGCCAGGGCCAGTTGGTTGACCAGGCCGAGGAAGACGCCGGTGTGGGCGTCGATGCCGAACCGGGTGAGCTGGGCGAGCAACGGGTAGTCGGCGAAACGCAGTTCGTCGATGACCAGGCCGTCGGCGGGGCCGACGGCGACCGAGTCCAGGTGGACCGGGAACTGGGTGTCGGTCTCCTTGACGACGTAACCGCTCCCCTCGCTCGGCAGGATCACCGAGAGCTTCCCCTCGATCCCGGCCTGGCGGGCGGCCGCGAGCGCGTTGTCGATGCCGACGTCCGTGCCGGCCGCGCCCTCGTGGGAGCCCGCGTCGCCGTGGCCCTCGTGGCCTTCGTGTTCCCCGCCGCCGTCACCGCCGCCCTCGGCGAGTGCCGCGGAGACGACCGGGGTCGCGCCGCCGAGCTGGTCCTGTACGGCGCCGATGTTCTCGCCCGCGTAACGCGACCAGGTGAGACCCGTCGCCGAGAGCAGGACGAGTCCGAGCACCGCCACCGTGCCGAGGGCCCCGTGCCGGGACAGCGTCCTGCGGCGGCCCTTCGCCCCGCGCTCGGGGACGATCAGGTCGCGCTTCGCCGTGCGCCTGCGGCCCAGCCACAGGAACAGGCCGCCCAGCGCGACCACCCACAGCCAGCTCGCGGCGAGTTCGCCGTAGTGACGGCCGAGATCTCCGAGGTGCAGGTCGCGGTGGAGCTCGTCGAGCCAGGTACGCAGCGGCAGGGCGCCGGAGGAGCCGTAACTGGTCAGCTCGCCCCGTACTTCCGCGGTGTACGGATCGACGAAGACGGCGAGCGACTTGCCCTCCTCGACCTCGGGCGTCGTCATCAGCACCCTGGTGGTCGCGCCGTCCTCGGCGGAGGGCCAGACGGCGGTCACCGTGCCCTTGGGGTGGGCGGCGCGGGCGGCCGCGAGCTGGTCGCCGAGCGGCAGCGAGCGTTCGCCGACCGGGGTCTCCAGCTCGTGGCTGTAGATGAACTTCTCGGCCTGGAAGGAGAGCGCGTAGAGGAGGCCGCTGGTGGCGGCGATCAGCAGGAGCGGGGCTATCAGCAGGCCCGCGTAGAAGTGGACGCGCAGGACGAGGGGGCGCAGGGCGCTCCAGGTGGTTCCGCGTCCGCCGGCGGCGGGTGCCGGACCGGCTTCCGTATCCGCATCCGTTTCCTGCGCGGGCTGTGCGAGTTGTACGGGCTGTGCGGGTTGTACGGGGTCGTCAATGGCCATGACTGTCCTCGGAGTTGCCGACGGAGTGACCTGGGTCACGGGGTGGGTGAAGCGGCCCCCTGGTCACGCGGTCGGACAGTGGTCAGACAGTGGGAAGTGCGGGGGCCGTGGCGCGGGTCCTCGGGACCCGCGGCGGCCCGCGCCGCGACAGCGTGTGCGCGAGGACGACGCCGTGGCCGTGGCGGCGAGCGGAGCGGGGACCCCGGGGGCGTACCGGCTCCGGCAGCTCCGGGGCCCGTACGACGGCGAGCAGCAGCCGCAGCGGGGTGAAGGCCGACGCGTCGACGGTGCGCGCGAGCCGGAAGAAGGCCGCCTCGCCGCGCGCCAGCCACAGACCGCAGACGAGGGCCGCGCCGAGGTGGGCGGCGGTCATCGCGAGCGGGGAGGAACCCTGGGCGGGGGCGGACGCCGCGGCCGCCATGGCTTCGGGGTCCATGAACTGCTGGTGCGTGACGGACATCCGGTGGTGGCCGGCGCCCGGCTCCTGCGCCGTACCGAAGACGAGGTGCAGTACGCCCTGTACGGCGAGGAGGCCGCCGCCGACGGCGAAGACCCCGTGCCGCCTGTGCCCCGCGGCCCACGCGAGCCCGGCCGTCACCGCGAAGGCCGCGAGCAGCCCCGGAACCGGAACTCCGTGCCCGGACATGGAGGAATGGCCCACGGCCGCCGCGAGGACGCACACCGCAGCGAAGAGTGCGGCTCGCAGTGCGCGCAGGGGTGACCGGGCGTCCGTCATGATCCGCACATGCTGCCACTCCGGGAGCCCTCGTGGGGACATCGGTGCAGGACACAGCTGTGCGGCGAGGAGGGGCCGGGGGTGGTGGTAGGTACACCCCGGATCCGGGGGCGGAACCCCGTGACCTTGGAGGCCGCCTCAGGCAAGACTGGGCGCGTGCCCGGCGTACGGGCCGCCGAGGAGAGGGTTGAACAGGATGATGGCGACCAGAATACGCAGCACGTTCCTTGCCGGCGTGCGGGGACTGGCACTGACGATCATGTCGCTCACGGCATCGGTCGTCCTGTCCACGTTCACGGTTGTCTCCCTCGCGCTCATCCCGATCGGGATCGGCCTCTTCACCACTCCTGTCGTTCTGACCGCGCTCCGCGGCTACGCCGATCAGCGGAGGCTCCTCGTGGCCAAGTGGTCGGACGCGCGCGTCCCGGTCCCGTACCGCCGGATGCCCGCCGACCTGCGCGGCGGCTTCGTCGGACAGGTCGAGCGGTGTGTGCTGATGCTGAGGGACCCGGCGACCTGGCGGGACTTCCTGTGGCTCCAGGTGGACATGACGGCCGGCTGTCTCAGCGCGTTCCTGCCCGCCGCGCTGTTGCTTTATCCGCTGGAGAGCCTGGTGCTGGCGGCGGGGCTGTGGCGGGTGTTCGAGAATGATCCGTACTGGTACGGCCCCGTGCCCGTGGACAGCCAGGGGACCGCACTTCTCGCGGTCGCGCTCGGCATCGCCCTCTTCCACGTGGCCGTGCGCTACAACCCGGCGCTGCTGCGCGCCCACCTCACCCTCACCGGGTCGCTGCTGCGCCCCACCCACGAGATGTCGCTCGCCCGGCGCATCGACCAGCTGACCGAGACGCGGCACGACGCCGTCGACACCTCGGCCGCCGAACTGCGCCGTATCGAGCGGGACCTGCACGACGGCGCGCAGGCCCGGCTGGTCGCCATGGGCATGAACCTCTCCACCATCGAGGCGCTCGTCGAGAAGGACCCGGCCCAGGCCAGGAAGCTCCTCGCCATGGCCCGCGAGTCCTCCGCCGAGGCCCTGGCCGAACTGCGCGACCTGGTGCGCGGCATCCACCCGCCGGTGCTCGCCGAACGCGGACTCGGCGACGCGGTACGGGCGTTGGCGCTGCGCCTGCCCGTCGAGACGGAGGTGACGGTGGACCTGCCGGGCCGCGTGGACGCGCCCGTCGAGTCGGCGGCGTACTTCGCGGTCAGCGAGCTCCTCACGAACGCGGTCAAGCACGCGGAAGCGGACCGGATCCACGCCGACATGCACCACGCCGACGGCATGCTGCGGGTCTCCGTCACCGACAACGGGCACGGCGGGGCGGACGCCGGGGCGGGCTCCGGGCTGAGCGGTGTCGAACGCCGGCTCGGTACATTCGACGGCGTCCTGGCCGTCAGCAGTCCCGCGGGCGGTCCCACCATGGTCACCATGGAGATCCCTTGCGCGTTGTCCTAGCCGAAGACCTCTTCCTGCTCCGCGACGGCCTGGTCCGCATGCTCGAAGCCTTCGGCTTCGAGATCCTGGCCGCCGTGGAGACCGGGCCCGAGCTGACCCGGGCACTGGCCGAGCTGGAACCGGACGTCGCGGTCGTCGACGTCCGGCTTCCGCCGTCCCACACCGACGAGGGTCTCCAGTGCGCGCTGGAGGCACGCCGGGCACGGCCGGGCCTGCCGGTGCTGGTGCTCTCCCAGCACGTGGAACAGCTGTACGCCCGCGAGCTGCTGGCCGACGGCAACGGCGGTATCGGGTACTTGCTCAAGGACCGGGTCTTCGACGCCGAGCAGTTCGTCGACGCGGTACGGCGGGTGGCGGCCGGCGGCACGGCGATGGACCCCCAGGTGATCTCCCAGCTCCTCTCCCGCCGCGCCCAGGACAAGCCGATGGGCCATCTGACGCCGCGGGAGCGGGAGGTCATGGAGCTGATGGCGCAGGGCAGGTCGAACGCGGCCATCGCGGACCGGCTCGTCGTCACCGAGCGGGCGATCGCCAAGCACACGTCGAACATCTTCGGCAAGCTCGGCCTGCCCGTGTCGGACGACGACAACCGGCGGGTGCTGGCCGTACTGGCCTATCTGGACCGGGGCGGGAACGGGAACGGACGCGTCGGCGGAAGCTGACGGCGGTCAGGACCCGAACCAGCCGGCCGCGTCCAGCCGCAGGCCGCCGCCTCCGGGGGCCATGGCCCGCAGGTCCGCCTCCAGCGCGTCCACCCGCCGCGCACCGAGGGCCTCGACCCACCGGGCCCGCAGCCGGCCGAAGATGACGGCCGACCGCGCGAGGACGTCGGACCCGCGCGGCGTGAGCCTCACCAGCTTGCGCCGCCCGTCGTCCGGGTCGTCGGCCCGCTCGACGTAACCGAGCCGTTCCAGCCGCTCGACGGTCTTGCCCGCGGCCTGTTTGGAGACCCCGAGCCGCCGGCCCAGTTCACCGGCCGTCACGCCGTCGCGGCCGACGGCCTGGAGGGCGAAGCCGTGTGCGGGGCGGACGTCGGGGTGGCCCTGTGCGGCCAGTTCGGCGTGCAACTCGTCGATGAACGAGCGGAATCCGGCGAACAGCAGCAGCGGAAGCTCGTACCCCTCAGCCATTGCGCAACTCGTCAATGACGTTTACTTTTTCGACAACCATGTTGACGACATTATCCGAGGAGACCTCTTGACCGCGCCCCGGCCCGCCTTCCCCGACCACACCACCGGGACGGCCCCCGCCGCCTCCCGCCGCCCCATGGAGGCGACGACGAAGCGTCTGGGCTATCTGCCCGCCCCCGTCGCCCGCATGGCGGCGTCCCCGGAACTGCTCGACGGTTTCCTGAAGATCAGCGCGCTCTTCGAGTCGACGACCCTGGATCCGCTGTCCCGCGAGGTCGTGATCATGACGATCGCGACCCGCAACGGCTGTCACGTCTGCGTCGCGATGCACACGGCGAAGCTCACCGCGCTGGGGGCCGGCGCCGGTCTGGTCGAGTCGCTGCGCGAGCAGCAACCGCTGGGCGACGAACGGCTGGAAGGGATACGGCAGTTCACGCTGGAGGCCGTCGCCACCTCGGGTGCGGTCCCCGACGGCACGCTCCAGACCTTCCTGGCCCACGGTTACACCCCGCAGAACGCGCTGGAGGTCGTCCTGGGCATCGGGGCCTACACGATGTCGACCCTGGCCAACCGGCTGACCGATGCCCCCTTGGACGAACAGCTCACGCCGTTCGCCTGGAAGGAGTGACGGAGCGGGAGGATGGCCTCATGACCATCAACGAGGAAGCCATTCCGGTCCTGCACGTCAAAGACGCGGAGGCGGCGGTCGCCTGGTACGCCCGCCTCGGCTTCGGAAAACAGTGGGAGCACCGCTACGAGCCGGGCTTCCCCGCCTTCGTGGAGGTGGCACGCGGCCCCGTGCGGCTGTTCCTGTCGGAGCACCAGAGGGACGCGCTCCCCGACACACTGGTGTATCTGCAGGTGCGCGACGTGGATGCCGTCGCCGCGGAGTTCGGCGTAACGGCGCAGGACCAGCCGTGGGCGCGCGAGGTCGAGCTGCGGGACCCCGACGGCAACCGGCTCCGGGTGGGTACGCCGTCCGGCTGAGGCCGGGCCCCGCCCGGGGCCGGGTCCCCGGGCGCGGCGCGCTTCCCCATGGCGCGCCGTGCGTTTCCCCGTCCCGGCCCCGGCTCCCCGCACCCCCGCCGCGGTGGACCCCTGCTGGATCCCGTGCCCCTGCGACACCGCGCCTCAGGTCGTCCCGTACGTCGGTATCCGTCGGCATCCGTCCCGCTTCGCGAATGTGGACACCGACGAATTCGAAAGAGGTTTGAACGGGACGCTAACAGGGCCCGTATGGGGAGGGAGCGCTTCTCCCCTGCCGGGATCCCCCTTACCTTCACCCGGCGACGAAGCAGAGGAGTTCCATGCGACGCGCATCAAGAAAACGTTCCACGCTGACGAACCGGGCGATTGCCGCATCGGCCGCCCTGATCCTGGGCGGGGGTGGACTGCTGGCGGTCAATGTCTCCGCATCCGCGGGAGAAGGCGGGTCCGGGCCGTCCGGTCCGGGGCCGGGTCAGTCCGACCGGATTCAGAATGCCGGTCAGCAGTTGTCGACCATCGACTGCCCGGAGGTGGCGAACGACCTGCCCGACGTACCCGATTCCGCACGCCGGGAAGTCGATCGGGAGCTCGCGAATCTCGATTCCCAGATCACGGAGGCGTACAAGCGGTTCGCCGATTCCAAGGAGCAGATCACCCGGGACCCGGGCCTGGCCGAAAACGCCATTCTCCGGCCGCTGAGGGACAAGCGGCTGGCTTCCGTCGACCGGATCGCCACCGCCGTCGGCCGCGCGGCCGAACGCCCCCAGGGGCTCGAAAGCCTCGCACCCTGCACACTGCGCGCCGACGACAACGCGGGGGACGGCGGGGACGGACAGGGGAACGGCGGCCAGGACGACGGCGGCCAGGACGGCAACGGCGACAACGGTGACAACGCCGGTCAGGGCGGCGACCAAGGCGATGACCAGGGAGGCGGCCAGGACGGCAACGGCAACGGCGGGCAGGCCGGCAACGGCCCCGACGCCTCCGACTTCGTCGACATCCAGTCCATCCAGCCGAACGTCCAGCAGCCGCGCAAGCGGCGCGGCGCCTCCCGCGGCGAGTTCACCACCGACTGCGGGCGGAACGAGAACGGGAAGTTCAATCCGGACAACGTCATTGTCGCCCCAGGTGTGAGCAATGGCGCCCACCACATGCACGACTACGTCGGCAACCAGGCCAATGACGCCTTCGCGAGCGACAACGACCTGGCCCGCGGTGCCACCACCTGCCGGAACCAGGGCGACAGGTCGACGTACTACTGGCCCGTCCTGCGCCTCCAGAACGGCCAGAACGAGAACGACGCCAATGCCGACGGCGGAGGCAAGGACAGCAACGTCGGGGAGATCCAGACGCCCACGCAGGTCTCGCTGAAATTCGTCGGAAGCCCCGTCGCCAAGGTCACCGCGATGCCGCGTTTCCTGCGCATCATCACCGGCGACGCCAAGGCGTTCACCAATGGTGACGCCAATGCCAATGCTTCCTGGAGCTGCACCGGGTTCGAGGACCGCCAGCTCAAGGACAAATACCCGATCTGCCCGGAAGGCAGCCAGGTCGTCCGCACTTTCGCGTTCCAGAGCTGCTGGGACGGAAAGAACACCGACAGCGCCAATCACCGCACGCATGTCGCGTTCGCGGAAGAAGACGGTGGCTGTCCCGACGGATTCCGTGCCATTCCGCAGCTGGTGCAGCGGATCGTGTACGACGTCCCGCCGGGCCCCGGGTTCGCGGTCGACTCCTTCCCCGAGCAGCTCCACAAGCCGGTCACCGACCACGGGGACTTCATCAACGTCTTCGACAGCCGGCTGATGAAGAAGGTGGTGTCCTGCGTGAACGACGGCCGTAGGTGCGCCTAGGCAGGGGCCGGGCGGGCTCGGTGTGAGCCCGCCCGGCCGCTGAAGAGTTCACCCCCCAGAACCTGCGCGGTCAGCTCCCGTGGTGACCGGAGTGCTCCTCCTCGTTCCCCCCACCGCCGCTCTCCCCCGAGTGGTGCGAGGAAGTCTCCACCGTCCCCCCGAGCCGGCCGCGCAGCGCTGTGACCACCTCCCGGTCGCCCGCCGCGACCCACTTCCTGCCGACCAGGTACGCACCGCCGTAGTCCTTCGCCTCGTTGATCCACTCGCGCTGCCCCCGGTCGGTCGCGAAGGTGGCCAGCACATAGCGGCCGTCGCCGGTCTCGCAGTTCGCCTGGCGCAGCTCCGCCGCGTCCGTCCGGACGTCCGGCGCGCACTCCGCCTTCGCCGCGAGCTGTTCGAGGCTGCCCTTCGCCGTGTCCGGCACCGGCTTCCCCTCCTCGGCCGGACCACAGCCCGTGGCGAGCACGGCCAGCGTGGCCAGGGCGGCCAGAACCACCGGAGTCGATGCGGAAGTTGCCGTACGTCGGCCTTGGTAGCGCATCCGCCCATCGTGCCGCGTTGGGCCACACGGTGGGGCGGATACGAACACATCGCATGCCCCATTGCTGCGCTCCCGCACCGTCATTAACGTGCGCTCCGTACGCGCCTGTCGTCCCACCGAGGAGCGCCCCGATGCCCGATCACCGTCTGTCGCGACGCACGCTGCTGGGCACCGCCGGAGCGATCGGCGTCACAGCCGCGGTCGGCGGGCACCCCCCGGCCAGGGCAGCGGGCAGACCCGGCGCCGCCACCGCTCCCGACCCCGCCGCCCCGGCGCGCGCCGCCCTGGAACGGCTGCTGCCCGACCACGCCGGCCAGTTCCTTCTCAGCACCCTCACGACGGACGACGGCCGCCCCGAGCGCTTCCGCGTCGACGGCGCCACCGGCCGCGTCGAGGTCGCGGGCACCGGCCCCGCCGCCCTGCTCACCGGCGTCCACTGGTACCTCAAGTACGTCTGCGGGGCACACATCTCCTGGTCGGGTACCCAGCTCGACCTCCCCCGGCGGCTTCCCGCGCCCCGCGAGCCCCTGGAGCGGTCGGCCACCGTCCCGCACCGCTTCGCGTTCAACGACACCCACGACGGCTACACCGCGCCGTACGCCGACTGGCCCCGCTGGGAGCGGATGATCGACGTACTCGCGCTGCACGGCTGCAACGAAGTGCTCGTCACGACCGGTCAGGAAGCCGTCTACCACCGCCTCCTCCAGGACTTCGGCTACTCCGACGCCGAAGCCCGCGTCTGGCTGCCCGCGCCCTCCCACCAGCCGTGGTGGCTCCTGCAGAACATGAGCGCGTACGGCGGCCCGCTCTCCCCCGAACTCGTCGCGAAACGCGCCGGTCTGGGCCGCCGCATCGCCGACCGCCTGCGCGAGCTCGGCATGGAACCGGTCCTCCCCGGCTATTTCGGCACCGTCCCCGACGGCTTCGCCGCCCGCAACCCCGGCGCCCGCACCGTCCCGCAGGGCGACTGGGCGGGCCTGCGCCGCCCCGACTGGCTCGACCCGCGCACCACCGCCTTCCGCGAGGTCGCCGCCTCCTTCTACCGCCACCAGCACGAACTCTTCGGCCCGGTCCGGCACTTCAAGATGGACCTCCTCCACGAGGGCGGCTCGGCGGGCGACGTACCCGTCCCCGAGGCCGCCCGAGCGGTCGAGACGGCCCTCCAGGACGCCCGCCCCGGCGCCACCTGGGTGATCCTCGGCTGGCAGGCGAACCCGCGCCGCGACCTGCTCGACGCGCTCGACAGGAGACACCTCCTGATCGTGGACGGCCTCTCCGACCTGGACACCGTCACCGACCGGGAGAAGGACTGGGGCGGCGCGCCGTACGCCTTCGGCACCATCCCCAACTTCGGCGGCCGCACGACGATCGGCGCCAAGACCCACCTGTGGACCGAGCGCTTCACCGTCTGGCGCGACCGGCCCGGCTCCGCCCTCGTCGGCACCGCCTACATGCCGGAGGCCGCCGAGCGCGATCCGGCCGCGCTGGAGCTGTTCTCCGAGCTGGCGTGGCGGAGGGAGGCGGTGGACCGCAAGGAGTGGTTCGAGGGGTACGCCGATCTGCGCTACGGCGGCCGGGACGCGGACGCCCGCGCCGCCTTCGCCGCGCTGCGCGAGACGGCGTACCGCATCACCAGCCGCGACGGCCGCCCGCACGACTCGGTCTTCGCCTCCCGGCCGAGCCTGTCCGCCGCCTCCGGTACGCACTACGCCACCCATACGCCCGCCTTCGACCCGGCGGACTTCGACAAGGCGTTCGGTGCGCTGCTCGGCGTACGCGAACCGCTGCGCCGGTCCGACGCGTACCGCTACGACCTCACCGACCTGGGCCGCCAGGCCCTCGCCAACCGCTCCTGGCAGCTGCTGCCGCAGCTGAAGGCGGCGTACGCGCGAAAGGACCTGCCCGCCTTCCGCGCCCTGTCCACCCTCTGGCTCAAGCTGATGCGGCTGAGTGAGGACATGGCGGGCTCGCACCGCGCTTTCCTGCTCGGGCCGTGGATCGAGGACGCGAAGCGCCTGGCGTCCTCGCCCGCCGAAGCGCAGCAGCTGGAGCGCACCGCGCGTGTGCTCGTCACCACCTGGGCCGAGAGGCCCACCGCGGACGGCGGCCGCCTCGTCAACTACGCCAACCGCGACTGGCAGGGGCTCATCGGCGACTTCCACCTCCCGCAGTGGCAGGCGTACCTGGAGGAGCTGGAGGACGCGCTCGCGGCGGACCGCGCGCCCAAGTCCTTCGACTGGTACGCCGTCGAGGAGCCGTGGACGCGCGAGCGCGAGGCGTATCCGCTGCGTCCGCCGAACGATCCGTACCGCACGGCCCGGCGCGTCCACGACGTGCTCGCCCGCGCGCCCTACCAGGGCGCGGTCACCGTCACCGCCGAGCCCGCCGTCTTCCCGCCCGGCGGCTCGGCGCTGGTCACCGCCGCCTTCCGCAACGTCAACGGACTGCGGGCGACCGGCCGGGTCGACTTCGCGCTCGGTTTCGCGTCCGGCGGCGCGGAGGCGGAGCCCGAGGGCCCGGTGTCGCTGGCGTCCGTCCCGGCGGCGGGCAGGGGAAGCGCCTCCTGGCGCGTGAAGGCCCCCGGCACACCGCTGACCCGTCCGCTCGAACCGGTGCCGTACGAACTGAGCACGGCGTACGGCCCGCAGGGCGAGACCCGGGTCACCGCCGTCCAGGAGGGCAGCCTGTACGTCGCCGGGCCGTTGGCCGGGGGCTGGCGGACGTACACGAACAACGGCGCGGCCTTCGGGCAGCTGGCGGACCGGTACGCGATCGACGGGGCGGGCCAGGACCTGTGGAAGGCGACCACGGAGTTCGGCGCGCTGTACCGGCAGGGGGCGCTGCGGGACGGCGGCGGCATCACCGTGCGGGTGGACGCGCAGGAGGTGACGGGCGCGTGGGCGCGCGCCGGTATCGCCGTCCGCAACAGCCTGGACACACCGGGGTCGCGGGGCTTCCTGAACCTCGCGGTCACCCCGGCGAACGGTGTGGTGCTGTCGTACGACACGAACGGCGACGGCACGGTGGACACCTACCAGCGCGTCACCGGCGTCAGGGCACCGGTGCTGCTGCGGCTCTCGCGGGCGGGCGGGGCGTTCACGGGGGCGTGCTCGACGGACGGCGGGGCGACGTGGCGGACGGTCGCGACGGTGCCGGTGGCGGGGGCGGCGGGGGTTCAGGACGCGGGAATGTTCATGAGCGCGACGCACGGGGGGAGCGGGGCGCGGGGGACGGTGGAGTTCAGCGGGTGGCGCGTGTCCTGACGACGCGGGGGCGGTGCGGGCGACCCGCACCGCCGTCGCCCCGGCCGGCCGGGGGCCGTCGGATAGCGTTCGGTCCGGACGCGCAGTGGCTGTGAACGAACGCCCCAGGAGCACCCCATGCCCCAGATCCCCGCCACCACCGTCGCGAACCTCCGCGACCTCGGCGGCACCCCGCTCCCCGGCGGCCGCTCCGTACGCCCCGGATTCGTCCTGCGCTCCGGGCAGCTCGACCGGATGGACCCCGCGTCCGACCCCGCCGTCGCCGCGCTCTCCCTCCATACGATCGTCGACTTCCGCTCCGCCGCCGAGCGCGCCGACCACCCCGACCGGGTCCCGGACGGCGCGCGGCTGATCGTCGCCGACGTACTGGCCGACCGGCTCGCCGCCGCCGGCACGGCCCGGGCCGCCCCCGCCCAGCTGAAGCACATCCTCTCCAGCCCGGCCCTCGCCGAGCAGCACCTCGGCGGCGGCAGGGCCCAGAAGCTGTTCGCCGACACCTACCGCGCCTTCGTGACGTCCGGCTCGGCCCGCGCCGCCTACCGCACCTTCCTCACCGAACTCGGCGCACCCGACGCGGGACCGCTGCTGTTCCACTGCACGGCGGGCAAGGACCGCACCGGCTGGGCGGCGACCCTGGTGCTGTCCCTCCTCGGCGCGGACGACGCCACGATCGAGCGCGAGTACCTCTCCGTCAACCCGGCCGTGCGGCAGACCTTCGCCCCCCTCGTCGAGGGGTTCGTCGCCGCCGGCGGCGACCCGGAGACCGCACTCGCCGTCATCGGGGTCGTGCCCGAGTACCTGGCGGCGGCGCTCGACGAGGCGCACGCGCGCCACGGCTCGGTCGAGAATTACGTACGGGAAGGGCTCGGCGTGTCCGGCGAGAGCATCGCGCGCATCCGCGAGCGTCTGATCGCGGGCTGAGTCCCGGGGCGGGGCACGGGCCGGTGCGGGGCACGGGCCGGTGCGTCGGCCGGCGAGGTGACCATCGGACGATTCGCTCGTTTTGCTGAACGTGCGCCCACAGGATGTCATCACTCCCCCTGCCCCCGACCCCATCGACGTCGAGCAGGCCGAGGCCGCGCTCGTCGAACACTATCCGCGGCTCGTACGGCTGGCGTACCTCGTGCTGCCGCCGCGTCTCGGCCGCAACCGCCGGGTCCTGACCGCCCATTCGCTCGTGCAGCGCTCGCTGCCGCGCAGCCGCACCCCGGGTGTGTCCGGTCTTCCGCTGCCGCGCCGCGAGGGCGCCCGCCCCGACCCGGGGTACGCGTACGTACGGCAGCGGGTGCTGCGCCAGGCCCTGGAGGCCGGGCTGCCGCTGCGCCGCAGGGCCTGGCCCAAGCGGGCGCAGCTGCCGCCGCTGCTGCCGCAGGTGTGGGGGCTGCGGCTGTTCCCGCGCTCCGGCGGTGCCGACGAACTCGCCCTGGACCAGCGGCTCTCGGCGCTCAGCGGCCCCGGCCGGGCCGCGTACGTACTGCGCGGCCTGGAGCACATGCGGGACGCGGAGGTGGCGCAGACGCTCGCCGCCGCCGGGGCCGCCGACCCGGACGCGGCGCTGGCCGAGGCGGACGGCGTCGCGGCGGGGACCGGGCCGGAGGCCGGGGCTGCGGACGGCGCGCGTGCGGAGGAGCTGCTGAGGTCCGCCGAGTTCGACCCGTGCTCCCTCCAGGCCAGGCCCACCGACCTGATGCGGCGCAGGCAGCACACGAAGGCCGCGCTCGCCGCGACCGCCGCCGTCGTGGTCTGCGGGACGCTGCTCGGACTGCCGGGCGAGGGCTGGGGCCCCGACGGTGCGGCCGCGCCCTCCTACGCCCGCAACCCGGCTGCCGAGCGGGCCCTCGACCCGGCGAAGACGGTCCGGGTCGGGCCCGCCGTGTGGAAGCGGTCCTCCCGTACCGACTTCTCCGTCTGGCCGGCCCGCGGCGGCCTCACCGACGACAACGCCCTGCTGCGCCGCGCCCTCGCCGTCTGGGCCAGGCCGGGCCCGTCCGTGCAGACCTCCGCGACGCCCGCCACGCCGGTGGGCCCGCCGATGGGGCCGCCGCAGCTGCTCTTCGCGGGCGACGTCGACCGGGCGAGGGTGGTGCTGCTGTACGACGGTCTGCGCGTCGTCCGGTACGCCGAGCCGCAGAGCGGCACGGCGGGCGCGGCGCTCGACTTCGCGCGCGTGGACGGCGCGGACGCGGCCGGGGCGAACGCCCTGGTGGTGGGCCGCACCGACGGCAACGTCCGCTATCTGACGGCCCCCTGGGTGCGCAAGGCGTCCGTACGGGACCTGCTCGACCCGGCCGGGACGCCGGCGCCCCTGGGCCGCACCCGGGACGGTGTGACGGACCCGCTCACAAGTCCGGCGCAGGCCCGCGACTGCCGTTCCTGGGACGCGCTCGAACTGCGCGACGACGTGGGCCCCCGGCTGATGACCGACCTCGGTGAACTCGCCCCGGCCCGGCTGACGTCGGGCCCGCCGTCCGCGCCGCGCGATGTGACGGGCGCGCGTGAGCGGGCGCGCTGGGCCCGTACGGCCTGCCTGCTGCCCGCGGTGCGTGCGCACGGCGTGCGCAGCGTGAACGCGTGGGCGTACGCCGAGCAGCCCCTGCCCGAGGGCAACGGCACCGCCCAGTGGCTCTGCACCCGCGCGGAGACGTGGCGGGGCACGGGCAGCAGGGTGCTCGCGCAGTTCCAGGCGCCGTCCGCGAAGAGGGGGGCGCCGGGCGCGATCGTCGCGCGCGCCGAGCACTCGCCCGCGTGCGGGGAGCGTGACCCGCAGGTGCTGGCGGGTGTGCTGTGGAAGTCGCGGGGCGGCAACTGGTACGTCCTCGCGGCCGGCAGCGAGCAGTTCACCTCGGTCACCACCTCGGGCGGGGTGGAGGGCACCGCGCAGGGCAACCTCCTCGCCGTACGGGCGAAGGCGGGCGCACAGGCGGACCTGGACGGGCAGGTGGAGAGCGGCGCCCGGGTGGGGGCACTGCGCTAGGCCGGGACCGGCCCCGGCCCGGTCCCGGCCCGGTCCCGGGATTTCCGGCAGGCCACGGCGGTTACGCTGCTCGTATGACGACCGGGGTGCGCCGAAGAATGGGCGTCGAGGAACGCAGACAGCAGCTGATCGGCGTGGCGCTGGAGCTGTTCAGCCGTCGCTCGCCCGACGACGTGTCGATCGACGAGATAGCGGCCGCCGCGGGCATCTCGCGGCCGCTCGTCTACCACTACTTCCCCGGCAAGCAGAACCTGTACGAAGCCGCGCTGCGCCGGGCGGCCGACGAGCTCGCCGCCCGGTTCACCGAACCGCGCGAAGGGCCGCTGGGCGCGCGGCTGTTGCGGGTCATGGGGCGCTTCTTCGACTTCGTCGACGACCACGGGCCCGGGTTCTCCGCGCTGATGCGGGGCGGCCCCGCGGCCGGTTCGTCGACGACGAACGCCATGATCGACGAGGTGCGCCGGGCGGCGTACGAGCAGATCGTCGCGCACCTCGGGGTCACCGACCCGCCGGCGAGGCTGGCGATGGTCGTGCGGTCGTGGGTGTCGCTCGCCGAGTCGACGGCGCTGATCTGGCTGGACGGGCGGCAGATCCCGCGCGCCGAGCTGGAGTTGCAGCTGGTGCACGACTTCGCGGCGCTGGCCGCCGTGAGCGCGGCGTACGACGAGGAGATGGCGCGGATCGTACTGCGGATCCTCGCGCTGGAGCCGGCCGACGGGCCCTTCGGGGACCTGCTCACGCGGCTGGACTCCCTGACTGCGGTGCCGAAGAGCGTGCCCGGTCAGCGCCCGCCGTCGCCGTAGTGGACGGTGACGTCCTTGAAGCCGAGTGAGTGCAGCAGGCCCTGGAGCATGCTGGTGGTGTTCTTCTCGGCGCGCGCGGCCAGTTCGCTCTCCTTCGCGGCCTCCCCGATGTGACGGGCGGCGAGACGGTTGACGGCCCGCTCGTCGGCCGGGTTGTCGGAGAAGAAGTCCCCGAGCCGGTCGAGCAGCCCGCGCTCCTTGGACACGGCGTACGAACGGTCCGCGTCCAGCGCCGGTTTGCCGAGCCGCGCGTGCGGCAGCCGCAGGGTGGCCGCGGTGCGCTCCTCGTTCACGGTGACCTGCCCCTCCCCCACCTCGCCGAGGTCGACGTACGCGCTGACGGTGCCCGCGCCGACGTAGAGGGTGCGGGTGCCGCGCAGGGCGTCGGGGAGGAACTTGGCGTCCTTCTCCAGGTCGACGACGACCTGGAAGTTGCCGGACGCGGCCTCGTAGCGGCTCATGTCCTGAACGGACTTCAGGAGCGCCGGGCCCGAACGGTCGTGGGTCTCCTCCCCGAAGACGTCGTCGAGGTCCGGCAGCAGACTGAGCCTGCTGCCGACGAGCAGCAGTGCCACCAGTACCGCGAGGACGCCCGTCGCCTTGGCCCACCAGGGGAGCCCGGTGCGGCGCGGGGGCCTGTTGAGCTGCTGTCCGGTGAGAGTCATACGGTACGGATTCCCCCGGAGGCCGTGGTCACTCAGCGTTTGCGGTACGACGCTTCCAGGTCGCGTACCTCGGCCGAGAGGTGCAGCTCCGTCCCGTCGGCCGGCTTGACGTACTGGGCGGCCAGTTCCAGTACGGCGGCCGTGAGTTCCTCCTTCACCCGCGGGGTGCGGCCCGGCAGCAGGGCGATGCCGATGTGCACGAGGGTGTGGCCGGTGTCCGCGCCGCCCACCACGGTGTCGTCGGCGCGGCGGAACCGCGTCTTGCAGGCGTCGGGCCGGGTGCCGACGGTGTCGGCGACCAGGGGATGCAGGGCCAGGGCGAAGCCCCGGCGGTCGAAGGAGTCCGCCAGCGGCTCGGAGTAGTCGACGGTGATCTGCGGCATGAGCACACTCCAGGTCGGGGGGCTGTCCCGTCACCTTTACGGTGATCGCACGACGGCACAAGTGACGTTCCGCATCGCGGACGAGGAAGACGCGGCCGGCCTGGTATCCCTCCACGACGGGGCCGCCCGCTGGATGCGGAGCCGCGGGATCGCGCAGTGGCAGCCGGGCGGGAAGGGCGAGGAGCACTTCCGGCTGCGGATGAGGGAGGGCGAGGTGTGGCTGGCCGGGACGGCGGGAGGCGTGGCCGTCGGGGCGTACGAGCTGTGGTGGGACGACGAGCCGGCGTGGGGTCCGCAGCCGCCGGTCGCCGGGTACGTGCACCGGCTGATGACCGGCCGCACGGCCGCGCCGGCCGGCCTCGGGCGGCTCCTGCTGGCGCGGGCGGAGCGGCGGATCGCGGAGGCGGGGCGGGAACTGGCGCGGCTGGACTGCCTGACGTCGAATCCGCGGCTGCGGACGTACTACGAGGGGGCGGGGTACCGGGTGGTCGGCGGGCAGCCGGCCAAGGCGGGGCCGCGGGGCGGAAGTCCGTACGGGGGCGGGCCCCGGGTTCCGGAGGGTGTCCGGGACCCGGGGCCCGCCCCGTGTGTCAGCCCTGTGTGTCAGCCCTGTGTGTCAGCCCCGGGTGAAGACGGCGACCGTGCGGGCGGGAACGGTGAAGGTGCCGGTGCTCCTCTCGTACGCCGCCTTCTTGACCGTCGCGTCCGCGCCCGCCGCCTGGACCGGGTGCAGGGCGTACGCCGCGTCGCCGAGGCCGGCGACCTTCTGCCGCTGCGCGGACGGGGTCGCGTTGAAGACCACCATCAGGCCGCCGACGCGCATGGTGATGACGCCGGGCGTCTCCTCCTTGCCGGAGAGGGGGAAGGAGACCGCCTCCTGCACCTGGTCCGCCGAGGCGAGGCTGAAGGTCTTCTCCGTCGTACGGATCTTCAGCAGGTCCCCGTACGCCGCCGAGGCGCCCTCGGTGTCCCGGCAGCCCGGGGTCAGCGACGGGGCGGTCAGCAGGGGCTTGGAGAAGGACCACTTGCTCTTGTTGTCGGCCGCCGGCGGCAGGCCGCGCCCGAAGCCGTTGCCGTCCCCGCAGTCCCAGTGGATCGCGTTGAACCAGTCACCGCTGTCGTAGGAATTGCGGTCGAGCGACTTGGAGCGGAGGAGGTCCGTGCCCGCCTGGGACAGGGCCGGGCCCTGCGAGAGCGCGGCCGTGGCCATGGCCAGGACCTGCATGCGCGCCCGGTCGGCGGCCGGGGTGGCGCGCGGCAGCTTGAAGGCCAGCGCGTCGTAGAGGGTCTCGTTGTCGTGGGCGTCGGCGTAGGCGAGGGCGTCGCCGGGGGCCGCGGCGTACCCGGCGGGCGCGCCGTTGTAGTCGACCTCGGAGCCCTTGACCGTACGGCCGGCCGTGTCGGTGAAGGTGTACGACGCCAGGTTGCCGGTCAGGCCCACCTTGATCAGGTCCTGGTAGTGGAGGAGGCGGGCCTTCTGCTCGGCCTCGGTGCCGTTCGCGGCCGAGGAGTTGGGGTCGGTGTAGAGGCCGGACGCGAAGCCCTGCACGCCCGGGTCCTCGTCGAAGGGCCCGCCGCCGCGCACCGCGTCGCGCGCGCGGTCGGAGAAGGTCGCGATGCCCGTGCCGGCCATGTTCTTCTGGGTGGCCTGCTCGAAGCGGGCGTCGTCGGCGATCTCGCCGAAGTTCCAGCCCTCGCCGTACAGGACGATCTTCTTGCCGTCGACGCCGTCGCGGGCGGGCGTCAGCTCGTCGAGCGCCTTGCGCACGGCCAGGATGTTCGCCTTCGGGTGGTGGCCCATGAGGTCGAAGCGGAAGCCGTCGACCTTGTAGTCGCGGGCCCAGGTGACGACGGAGTCCACGACGAGCTTGCCCATCATGGCGTTCTCGGGCGCGGTGTTCGCGCAGCAGGTGGAGGTGGCCACGCTGCCGTCGGCCATCAGCCGCTGGTAGTAGCCGGGGACGATCTTGTCGAGTACGGACTTCTCGGCCTGGCCGGACGCGACGGTGTGGTTGTAGACGACGTCCATGACCGTGCGCAGGCCGGAGTCGTTCAGGCCCTTGACCATCTGCCGGAACTCCACCGTGCGCCGCGTGCCGTCGGGATCACTGGCGTACGAGCCCTCGGGGACGGTGTAGTGCAGCGGGTCGTAGCCCCAGTTGTACGCGTCCTTCGCCGCCGCCTTCGCCACGCACGCCTGCTGCTCGTCGGAGTCGGGCGCGTACACGGCCAGGTCGCAGGCGGGGCGCTGCTGGCCGGTCTTCTTCTCGGGAATGGTGCCGATGTCGAAGACCGGGAGGAGGTGGACGTACGACGTGCCGGCCTTCGCCAGCTTGCCGAGGTGCTTCATGCCCTTCGAGCCGCGGTCGGTGAAGGCCAGGTACTCCCCCGGGTGCTTCGCGGTGCGGTCGGCGACGGAGAAGTCCCTGACGTGCAGCTCCTGGATCTGCGCGTCGCGCAGCGGGGTGGCGGCCGGCTTCTTGAGCGTCGACCAGCCCTTGGGGGCGAGCTTCGGGTCGGTGAGGTCGACGACGAGGCTGCGGGCGGAGTCGGCGGTGAGCGCGGTCGAGTACGGGTCGGTGACCTTGTTGGTGACCACCTTCTGGACGCTGGGCGCCCAGACCTTCACGACGTACCGGTACGGCTTGCCCGCCCAGGACCCGGCGCCGGTGACGGACCAGACGCCGCTGCGGTCGTCGCGCCGCATCGGGACGGTCCTGCCGTCGAGTTCGAGGGCGACGTGCTGGGCGGTGGGGGCCCAGAGGGAGAGGACGGGGCGGCCCTTGCGGAAGACGGGGCCGAGGGACGCCTTGGCGGCCCCGGCGCTGTAGGTGTCGTCCAGTACGCCGGGCAGCTGTACGCCGGTGGCGGCGAGCAGGGCGCCGTTGGCGGCCCGCTGGGTGGCGACGACCTGGCCGCGCAGGGCCTCGCGGACGCGGTCCCGGTCGCGCGGGTCGACGGTGAAGGCGGGGTGGTCCTTGAGGTGCGGGTACTTCGCCTTCTGCGCGTCGGTCAGGGCGGAGGGGGAGAGGCGCAGCCAGCGGCCCTCGTCGGAGAGCGCCCCGTCGACGACGGAGATGCCGCCGTCACGGGCGTACACGAGCTGCTGGCTGGTGGCGTCGGTGGCCTTGACCTTCCAGACGACCGTGTCCTTGCCGATCCACTGGGCCTCGGCCTTGGCCAGGTCGAGCGAGGCCGCCCCGGCGGCCTGCGGCAGCAGGTACGCGGGCTGCCCGGCCAGCATCCACACCTCGTGGCCGTAGGTGGCCAGGTCGAGGGACTGGTCGGTGGGGAGGTCCTTCTCGTCTCCCTTGTGGAGGATGTAGCTGAGGGACGTGGTGCCGGAGGCGAGCGGGACCTCGAAGGTCACGCCGTACGCGTCCTTCTTCACCGGCATCAGCGGCTTGGACCAGTCGGTGGGCTCCTTGGCCCCGGTCCAGGTGTGCAGGCCCCAGCCGTCGTAGTCCCCGTCGGCGCGCTGGTAGTGGAGTACGGCCTTCGTCTTGTCCTGGGGCGGGTAGGCGCCCTCGGGGGCCTTGACGGCCTGGCCGTCCCCGCCCTGCTCGATCCATACCTCGCCGGTCCTGCCGAGGTCGACGGTGCGCTGCGGGCCGTCCGCCGTGCCGTCCTTCTCGACGGTGTACGGGAGCGACGAGGCTCCCTCGGCGAGCTTGATCCACGCGAAGGCGCCGTACGCGTCGCGCCCGGTGAAGGCGGCGGCCTTGTCGCCGGACTTCAGCTGCCAGCCGTCGTAGTCGCCGTCGGGGCGCTTGTAGTGGACGACGGCGTGGTCGCGCTCGACGGCCGCCGGCCTGTCCGGCGCGGGGGCCCGGCCCGCCGTCGTGGAGGCGAGGGCGCTCGCGGTGCGTCCGGCGCTGTCCACCACGACGGCCTTGTAGCGCAGGGTGGTTCCGGCCTTCACGTCGTCGCCCAGGTACTGGGTGACCTTGTACGGGGCGTGGTCGGCGGAGCCGAGCGTGCGCCACTTGCCGTTGCCCGTCTGGGCGGCGAAGACGACACGGTTGAGCTGCCCGCCGTCGACGTCCGCGCCGATCTCGACGGTTCCGGTGGCACCGGCCGCCGGTGCCTCGAGGGTGAGGGACGGCCCGGCCGCCGGGGCGGGGAGGGGCTCGGCCGCCCGGAGCACGACGGACGACAGCGCGGGCACGGAGACCTTCACCTTGCGGCCGGCGTCACTGCGTACCGTCTCCGAAGTGCCGTACAGGGCGCGGAAGTCCGTGTGCGCGGAGCCGGTCGTCAGCTCGACGGTCCTCGGTCCGGCGCCGTTGTTGGTGGCGACGACGTACTCGGTCCCGCGCTTGGCGTCCGTGCGGGAGAAGGCGTAGACCGGTCCCTGCGCGTGCAGTTCCTGCTGTACGCCGTCGCGCAGCGCGGGGTGGTCCTTCGTCAGCTTCGACAGTGCGGCGATCGACCGGTAGAGGGGGTGCGTGGTGTCGTACGCGTCGGAGGCGTGCGTGCGGTCCGTGCCGAGCTGGTCGTCGTCGAGGTAGTCGGCGGTCTTCGACCCGAAGAGGGGCTGGCGGGCGTCCTTGTCACCGCCCGCGCCGGTGAAGCCCTGCTCGTCGCCGTAGTAGACGACGGGGTTGCCGCGCGAGAGGAACATCAGCTCGTTGGCGAGGCGGGCGCGCCCCAGCAGCTCGGCGTCGTCGGCCTTCGGGTTGTCCTGCCTGAGGAACGTGCCGAGGCGGCCCATGTCGTGGTTGCCGGTGAAGGAGACCTGCTCGTAGGCGTTGGCCTTGTCGGTGGTGTAGCGGTAGTCCTCGGCGAAGACCTTGGCCAGCCTGCCGGCCGCCGCGCCCTGGGAGGCGTACGCGCGGGTGGCGTCCTGGAGCGGGAAGTCGAGGGTCGAGTCGAGGCGGCCGCGCGTCACGTAGGACGAGGTGACCGCGGTGTCGGCGGAGTAGACCTCGCCGAACATGAAGAAGTCGTCGCGGCCCCGCTTCTTCGCGTACGCGTCGAGGGCGGTGGCCCACTGCGTCCAGAAGTCCAGGTCGACGTGTTTGACGGTGTCGATGCG
Organism: Streptomyces altiplanensis; assembly: GCF_053591575.1. NCBI lineage: Bacteria > Bacillati > Actinomycetota > Actinomycetes > Kitasatosporales > Streptomycetaceae > Streptomyces > Streptomyces altiplanensis. Next base: position 143,822 of record NZ_JBSFUB010000005.1, read on the forward strand.
GAAGCCGTCGATGTCGAAGTCGCGGACCCACTTCTGGTAGATCCTCGCCATGCCGTCGACGACCTCGGGGCGCTCGGTCCACAGGTCGTCGAGGCCGGAGAAGTCGCCGTACTCGGAACTCTCGCCCGCGAAGGTCGAGTCGCCCCGGTTGTGGTACATCGTCGGGTCATTGAGCCAGGCCGGGACCTTCTTCCCGTCCGTGCGCGTCTTCGGCGTGTAGGGGTACGCGTCCTCGTCGACGTCCGGGACGCCCGCACGGTCGTCGAAGGGGCGGCCGTTCCTGTCGAGGTAGGGGTACGCGCCCTTGGAGCGGTAGCCGTACTTCTTCTCGGCGTAGTCGACGGTGTCGGCGGTGTGGTTGGTGATGACGTCGAAGAAGACCTTCATGCCCTTGGCGTGGGCCTTGTCGATCAGCTTCTCCAGGTCGGCGTTGGTGCCGAAGTGCGGGTCGACCTGGGTGAAGTCGGTGATCCAGTAGCCGTGGTAGCCGGCGGAGGCGTCCTTGCCGGTGCCCTGGACGGGCTTGTTCTTGAAGATCGGCGCCATCCAGATGGAGGTGGTGCCGAGGCCCTTGATGTAGTCGAGCTTCCGCGTCAGGCCCTTGAGGTCACCGCCCTGGTAGAAGCCCTTGTCGGTGGGGTCGAAGCCCGTTTCGAGGCGTGAGCCGGTGAGCCCGCCCCTGTCGTTGGCCGTGTCGCCGTTCGCGAACCGGTCGGGCAGTACGAAGTAGAACTGCTCCCGGGTCAGGTCGTGCCGCGCGGGCTCGGCGGCCAGGGCCTTGTCCGACGGCGGGGCGGGCGGCTTCGCGGCCGCGGCCGCCGGTACGGCGGGCGCGAGCGCGGCGCACAGCGCCACACTCACGACGCCGACGGCCGCTCTTCGCAGGGGCGGGCGTATCACAGCGAGAACTCCTCGGAAGGTGCGGGGACGTACGGGAGACGGACGGACGGGTCAGCCGCGCCAGGTGTCGTTCAGCGTGACCCTGCCGCCCGCGGGGACGGTCGCCGTACGGTTGGCGCCGCTCTCCCAGGTGACGTTGCCGGAGGCGTCCTTGCGGATGTACTTGTACGCGAAGGACGTGCCGGCGGGCATGGAGACGTCGAGCTTCCACACCGGGTAGCTCGCCGGGTCCAGCTTGATCGCGGCGGCGGTGTTCCAGTTGCCGAGTGCGGACTGGTCGCCGGTGACGTAGATGTTCTGGCCCGCCGTGGTGGTGGCGTCGACGTTGAAGGAGGCGCCGGCGGTGACCGGCGCCGGGCCGGTGCCGCCGGCGCAGGTCTTGGCGTTCACGTGCAGGGCGACGGCGGTGTTCGCGCCGAGGGTGGCCGTGAACTGGCCGGAGCTGTTGACCGTCACGGCGGTGTTGTTCTGGACGTTGCAGTAGGTGCCGGCCGCGAGCGAGGTCTGGAAGGTGCGGGTCAGCGAGGAGCCTTCGTGGTTGATGGCGACGTACGCCTTGTCACCGCGGCCGAAGGCGATCTGGTCGCCGCCGTTGTCCCACCAGTTCGTGACGCCCTGACCGCGCGCCGCGTTCCGGAAGCCGACCATGCTCTTGATCTCGGTCCAGTCGTGCTGGCACTTCCACCCGTCGCTGTAACAGGCGTTGACCGTTCCGCCGCCGGGCGGCCCCGCGTCGTGGCTGGAGAACTCGTAGCCGGAGTGGACGTCCGGGGAGCCGTACGGCCAGGCCAGCATGAAGACGCTGGCGAGGGTGTAGGTGGCGCCGTTCTTGTAGCTGAGGGTGTCGCCGCCGCGCTCGGTGTCGTGGTTGTCCACGAAGACGGCGGACCTGCCGCTCTCCATGAAGCCCCAGCCCTCGCCGTAGTTCTTGAGGTTCGCGAGGTTCTCGTTGGTGAAGACCTGCTTGAGGCCCCGGCCGTACCGGAACTCCTGCACGTCGCCCGAGCCCAGGTACTCGTCCGGCGAGACCGCCTCGCCCGCGCCGTGGATGGCTTCGTGCTTCCAGTACACGCCCGGGTTGTTCAGCCGGGACTTGATGTCGGCGAGGTCCGCGGCCGGCATGTGCTTGGCCGCGTCGATCCGGAAGCCGTCGACGCCCAGGGAGAGCAGGTCGTTCAGGTACGCCGCGATCCGGCCGCGCACGTAGTTCTCACCCGTGTCCAGGTCGGCGAGCCCGACCAGCTCGCAGTTCTGTACGTTGCCCCGGTCCCGGTAGTTGTTGATCTGGGAGCGGCAGTCGTCCATGTCCGAACCCGAGTAGGTGCCGGGGTAGGTGTACTTCTCGTACGCCGAGCCGCCGGTGCCGGTGCCGTTGCCGGCCGCCATGTGGTTGATGACGCTGTCGGCGATGACCTTCACGCCCGCCCCGTGGCAGGCGCTGACCATGTTCGCGAACGCGGTGCGGTCGCCGAGCCTTCCGGCGATCTTGTAGCTGACGGGCTGGTACGAGGTCCACCACTGGCCGCCCTGGATGTGCTCCTGCGGCGGGGATACCTGGACGAAGCCGTAACCGGCCGGTCCGAGGGTCCGCGTGCACTCCTTGGCGACCGAGTCGAACTTCCACTCGAAGAGGACGGCGGTGACGTCCTTGGTGCCGGGCGGGGCGGCCTGCGCGGCGCCCGTGGGGGCCACCAGGACTCCCGCGCCGGCCGCGAGGGCGAGGGCGGCAGAGAAAGGTCTGCGGGCCATGTGTTCCTCCTGCATGGGGGGAGGTGCGGGTGCGACGGTGCAGCCTCGCGCGGCAACGCGCCTTGCCCTCAAGGCTTGAATGTTCTTGCAGCAATAGTTGAAAACCTGCTGCGGGGCAGACCGTACGAGCCCTCACCAGCGCGGTCAACCCTTGTGACACACTCCGCTCACCTGCGGGAAACCTGCCGAATTTCTTCTTGCAAGCTCTTTCGCAAGTCATTGCGGAACTGCTACGTTCTCCTCGACTCCGGCCCGGCCGGCCGGGGGCCCGGCAGGTCCGGGCCTCACGCGCCCGACCGGCCGGGTCGGGTACGACAGGGGACTCCCCGGGCCGTCGAATCCCCGCGGCCCTGCCTGGGCAGGCCCGGGGTTCCCCTGCCGCCCCGCCCCTCGGCGGCGCGTTCCGCTACGCGCGCTTCTGCGCCGTGGAGCCCCGCACCACCAGTTCCGGCTGGAACACGTACTCCGTGCGCTGGACCGGGCTGCCGCCCAGCTCCTCCAGCAGCGCCCCGACCGCCGCCGTCGCCATCGCCTGCACCGGCTGGCGGACCGTGGTCAGCGGCGGATCGGTGAAGGCGATCAGCTGCGAGTCGTCGAAGCCCACCACCGAGAGGCCGTCCGGCACTTCGAGCCCGCGCTCGCGCGCCGCCCGCACCACGCCCAGCGCCATCATGTCGCTGCCGCAGACGATGCCCGTACACCCCTCGTCGAGCAGCGCGCCCGCCGCCGCCCGGCCGCCCTCGACGCTGAACAGCGTGTGCTGGACCAGGGATTCGGCTTCGCCGCGCGGTGTCCGCAGCAGGCCGGCGAGCGCGTCGACGAAGCCCTCCCGCTTGCGGCGCGAAGGGACGTACCGCCGCGGGCCGACCGCGAGGCCGATCCGTTCGTGGCCCAGCTCGGCGAGGTGGCCGACGGCCATCCGCATCGCGGCGTGGTCGTCCGGGGACACGAAGGGCGCGCTGATCGCCTCGTTGTAGCCGTTGACCAGGACGTACGGGACCCCGCGCTCGGCCAGCCGGCCGTACCGCGCGGGGTCGGCCGACAGGTCGGCGTGCAGCCCGGACAGGAAGACGATGCCGCCGACCCCCCGGTCCACCAGCTGCTCGACGAGCTCGTCCTCCGTCGCCCCGCCCGGCAGCTGGGTGCACAGCACCGGCGTGTAGCCGTGCCCCGCCAGCACCTGCTCGATGACCTGGGCGAACGCCGGGAAGATCGGGTTGGTCAGCTCGGGCGTCACCAGTCCGATCAGGCCCGCGCTGCGCTGCCGCAGCCGCATCGGCCGCTCGTACCCGAGGACGTCGAGCGCCGCGAGCACCCGCTGGCGCGTGGTGTCCGCGACGCCCGGCTTGCCGTTCAGGACCCGGCTCACGGTGGCCTCGCTGACCCGGGCGTGCTCCGCTATGTGCGCCAGCCGGGGCGGCGCGGGCACGGTCACACCGTCCACCACACCGTGGTGTCCGCCGGCAGGTCGACATCACCCTCGCGCAGGGTCACTTCGCCGCTGGCGAGCAGCGCGCGGCCGGGTGCGGGGATGCGTACCGCCGCGCCCGTCGTGTTGACCGTGCAGACGAACCCCTCGCGCGCGAAGGCGATCACGCCCTCGGGCGCGTCCAGCCACGCCACGTCCGTGCCGGCGCCCAGGCCGGGGTGCTCGCGGCGTACGGCCAGCGCCGAGCGGTACAGCTCCAGGGTCGACGCCGGGTCTCCGGTCTGCGTCTCGACGCTCAGCTCGCCCCAGCCCGCCGGCTGCGGCAGCCAGCTGCCGCCCGTACCGAAACCGTGGGAAGGCCCCCCGGCCGTCCACGGAATCGGCACGCGGCACCCGTCGCGGAAGCCGTCCTGGCCCTCCGCGCGGAAGAACGACGGGTCCTGGCGGGCCTCGTCGGGCAGGTCGGTGACGTCGGGCAGCCCGAGCTCCTCGCCCTGGTAGATGTACGCCGATCCGGGCAGCGCCAGCATCAGCAGCGTCGCCGCGCGGGCGCGGCGCAGGCCCAGCTCGCGGTCGCCGGGGGTACGGATCTGCGTGCCGAGGCCCGGCGGGTTGGCGAACCGGGTCGCGTGCCGGGTCACGTCGTGGTTGGACAGCACCCAGGTGGCGGGCGCGTCGACCGGGCGCATCGCGGCGAGCGAGACGTCGATGACCTCGCGCAGCGCGGCCGCGTCCCATCCGGTGCCCAGGTACTGGAAGTTGAACGCCTGGTGCAGCTCGTCGGGGCGCACGTAGTTGGCCGTGCGCTCCACGGTCGGCGTCCACGCCTCGGCGACGCCGATGCGCTCGCCCGGGTACTCGTCGAGGATCTGCCGCCAGGAACGGTAGATCTCGTGGACGCCGTCCTGGTCGAAGAAGGGCATGACGTCGTTGCCGAGGAGCTTGAGCTGGTCGTGGCTGCCGAGGTCCGGAAGGCCGTCCGCCTTGACCAGGCCGTGCGCCACGTCGATGCGGAAGCCGTCGACGCCCATGTCGAGCCAGAAGCGGAGGATGGAGCGGAACTCGTCGGCGACGGCCGGGTGCTCCCAGTTGAAGTCGGGCTGCTCGGGCGCGAAGAGGTGCAGGTACCAGTCGCCGGGCGTGCCGTCCGGGTCCGTCGTACGGGTCCAGGCGGGGCCGCCGAAGATGGACTCCCAGTCGTTGGGCGGCAGTTCACCGCTCGCGCCCTTGCCCGGGCGGAAGTGGTAGCGGTCGCGCAGCGGCGAGCCGGGGCCCTCCTTCAGCGCGCGCTTGAACCACTCGTGCTGGTCGGAGGAGTGGTTGGGCACCAGGTCGACGATGATGCGCAGGCCCAGGGCGTGGGCGTCGCGTATCAGGGCGTCGGCGTCGAGGAGGGTGCCGAACATCGGGTCGATGGCCCGGTAGTCGGCGACGTCGTAGCCGGCGTCGGCCTGCGGCGACGCGTAGAAGGGGCTGAGCCAGACGGCGTCGACGCCGAGCTCCTTGAGGTACGGGAGGCGGCCGCGTACCCCTTCGAGATCGCCCATGCCGTCGCCGTTGCCGTCGGCGAAGCTGCGCGGATAGACCTGGTAGATCACCGCGTCACGCCACCAGCCGGTGCGGTTGCCGCGGGCGGGGGCGGTGGGAGCAGCGAGGTGCTGGGTCATGTCGTCCCTGGAAGTCATGGGGGCGGGAGCGGCGCCGGGTCCTCGGTGCGGGCCCGGCGCCGCCGGTGTACGGAAAAAGGGGAAAGGGCGGTCAGCCCTTGACGGCTCCGGCGGACACGCCGGTCACCAGGTGGCGCTGGGCGAAGAGGAAGACGAGCGCCGCCGGGATGGCGATGAGCACGGAGGCGGCGGCCATCGGGCCCCACTGGGCGCCGTACTGGTTGACGAACTTCTGGAGGCCGCCCGCGAGGGTCATGTTCTCGTCGCCGACCATGAAGGCGGAGGCGTACGCCACTTCGCCCCAGGCGGTGACGAAGGAGTAGAACGCGGTCACCGCGATGCCCGGCTTGGCGAGCGGCAGGATCAGCCGCCAGAAGGTGCCGAACGGGGTGAGGCCGTCGACCTGGCCCGACTCGTCGATCTCGCGCGGGATGGTGTCGAAGAAGCCCTTCATCATCCAGGCGCAGAACGGCACGGAGATGGTGAGGTAGGTGATCACCAGACCGGCCGGCTGGTTGAGCAGGCCCATGCTCGACATGATGTTGTAGATCGGCACGATCAGGACCGCGACCGGGAACATCTGGGTGATCAGCAGGGTCCACATCAGGCCGCGCTTGCCGGGGAACCGGAAGCGGCTCACGGCGTAGCCGGTCGTGGCGGCGACGAAGACGCCGAGGACCGTGGACAGGCCCGCGACGAGCAGCGAGTTCCCGAACCAGGTGAGGAACGGGGTGTCACGCAGCAGGTTGGTGTAGTTCTCGAACGTCGTGTCCTTGAAGAAGTCGGTGGACGTCGCGTACGCCGCCGGCTTGAGCGAGGTCAGCAGGACCCACAGCACGGGGAACACGGCGATCACCGACGCCACGACGAGCGTGACGTGCAGACCGGCCGAGGCCAGCGGGGAGCGCCGGCCGCGGAGCGGGGCGTTCACCGGGACGTTCGCGGAGGCCGGGGCGGGGGCGTTGGAGGCAGTGGTCACCAGACATCTCCCTGCTTGCGGAGCACTCGCCGGTAGACCGCGGCGAAGAGCATCAGGAGGATCAGGATCAGTACGCCCCAGGTGGAGGACTGCGCGTAGTCGCGGGGACTGATCTCGAAGGAGAACTTGTACGCCTGGGTGACCAGGATCTGGGTGGCGTCGCCGGGCCCGCCGCGGGTGAGCAGGAAGATCACCGGGAACATGTTGAAGGTCCAGATCGTGGACAGCAGGATCACGGTGGAGCTGACGGGGCGCAGTCCCGGCAGGGTGATGTGCCGGAAGCGCTGCCAGGCGCTGGCGCCGTCCATCTCGGCGGCTTCGTACTGGGCGCTGTCGATGGACTGGAGGCCGCCGAGGAGGGCGACCATCATGAACGGCACGCCGAGCCAGACGTTGACGGCGATGACCGAGATCTTCGCCATCGTCGGGTCGTTGAGCCACGGCACCGCTTCGATGCCGCCGCCGGCCAGGAGCCGGTTCAGGAAGCCGCGGTCCTCGTTGTAGAGGAAGCGCCAGGCGAAGACCGAGACGAAGCCGGGGATGGCCCACGGCAGGATCAGCATCATCCGGTAGACGGACCGGCCGGCGATCCTGCGGTTGAGGATGTTCGCGAGCCCCAGGCCCAGCAGGAACGTGATGCTGACGCAGGAGACCGTCCACACCAGCGTCCAGCCGAGGGTGTCGAGGAACTGGGAGCCGGTGAGCGCGTCGGCGTAGTTGTCCAGCCCCACGAACTCGTACGTGGCGGGGAGGTGGTTGACGCCGATGCTGCGCTCGACGTTGCGCTCGTTGGCGTCGGTCAGCGACAGGTAGATGCCGCGGACCAGCGGATACCCGATGATCACGCCGATCACGATCACCACGGGGGCGACCATGGTCCAGGCGTACCAGTGGGTGGAGAGCGACCGCCGGAGCTTGCCCGGAGGTGTGCCAGCACCGCGGCTGGGGCCGCGGGCGACGTCGTCGCCCGCGGCCTTCGCCACCGACTGGCTGGTGTGGACAGCCATCAGTCGGCCTGCCTTTCTGTTACTTCCAGCCCTTGAGGAGCTTGCGGTACTGGTCGCCGGTGGCCTTGGCACCCTTCTCCGGGGTGGTCTGGCCGGTGAGGACCTTGGTGTACTCGGTGACCAGCGGCGCGAAGAGGCTGCCGGTCTCGGGGATCCAGGGGCGCTCGACGGCCTTGTCGACCACGGGCTTGAAGAAGCCGACGATCTGGTTGCCGGAGACGTCCGGCTGGGAGTAGACCGAGGTGCGGGTCGGCAGCAGGCTGAGCTCCTTGGCGACGAGCGCCTGGCTCTCGGCGGAGGTCATGTACTCGCTGAAGGCGTACGAGGCGTCCAGGTTCTTGGAGCCCGCGTAGACCGCGAGGTTGTGGCCGCCCTGCGGGGCGCCCTGGCCCTTGCTGCCGGCCGGGACCGTGGTGATGCCCAGGTTGGCCTTGTCCTTGAACTCCTTGCCGGCGAAGGTGTCGGCGACGGCCCACGGGCCGTTGATCATCATGGCGACCTTGCCGTCCTTGAACGCCGCCTGCATGTTCTCCCAGCCGTCGGTGGCGTCCGTCTTGGCGGCACCCGAGTCGACGAGGTCCTTGACGACCTTCATCGCCTTGACGCCGGGCTCCTGGTCGACCGTGACGCTCTTGCTCTTGGCGTCGACCAGGTCGCCGCCCTCGCCGTAGAGGAAGGACAGGAACCAGTACGCGTCGTCGCCGCGCAGGTAGAGGCCGGTCTTGCCGGTCTTCTCCTTGATCTTCTTCGAGACGGTCTTCAGCTCGTCGATGCTCTCGGGCACCTCGACGCCGGCGTCCTTGAAGATCTTCTCGTTGTAGAAGAGGCCCATCGAGTCGATGACCTGCGGCACCGCGTACGTCTTGCCGTCGTACTTGGTGCTGGCCGCGGCCTGCGCCAGGAAGTCCTTGTCGTTCTTGAGCGCGGCGGTGCCGTCCAGCGGGGCCAGCAGGCCCAGGTCCGCGAACTCGGGGGTCCAGGCGACCTCGGAGCGGATCACGTCGGGGGCGTCGGAGCCGGACGAGGCGGCGTTCTTGAACTTGTTCTGCGCCTCGCCGAAGGGGACGTTGACGTACTTGACGTCGACGCCCGGGTGCTTCTTCTCGAAACCTTCGGCGAGCTTCTTGAAGACCTTGTCCTCACTGCCGACGGTCGAGGTGTCCCACCAGGTGACGGTGCCGGACAGCTCGCCCGAAGCCTTCTTGTCACCGGTGTCACCGCTGTCGCCACCACAAGCCGTCGCCGCGAGCGCCAGGGTCGCGACCAGGGCGGTGGCCGTTATGCCACGTCGCATCTGAACTCCTTCAACTGCCGAACCGCTCCGTCGCGGCGCCGGGTCGTCGAGGAACGTAACAAGGATGAAAGAAGTCCGAAAGAGCTTGCGAAGATTTTCCGCAAGAACAGCCGATCGTTACAACGGCGTGTCCTCACAGTTGCCATCGAACCCCTTGTCAGGCAGGCAGGAGAGGACTTAACGGCTCGCGGCCGACCCTGCAAGCACTACCGCAAAGACTTGCAGAGCTGTTACTTTCAGGATCTGTCCGCGTTGATCTCGTAGTGACCGATCCAGCCCGCCCGTACGAGAGGGACCTTCATGACGCAGGAGCTCGCATCCACCCGGACGACCCCGGCGCGCGGCTGGTGGCGCGACGCCGTCATCTACCAGGTGTACGTGCGCTCCTTCGCGGACAGCGACGGCGACGGCATCGGCGATCTGCGCGGAATCCGCGAGCGCCTGCCGCATGTGGCGGCCCTGGGCGCCGACGCGGTCTGGCTGACCCCCTTCTACGCCTCGCCGCAGGCCGACGGCGGTTACGACGTCGCCGACTACCGCACCGTCGACCCGCTCTTCGGCACCCTCGACGACGCCGCGGAACTGATCAACGCGGCGCACGACCTGAACCTGCGGGTGATCGTCGACGTCGTCCCGAACCACACCTCCGACCAGCACGCGTGGTTCCGCGCCGCCCTGGCGGACCAGCAGGACGGCCCCGCCCGCGACCGCTACCACTTCCACCCCGGCCGGGGCGCCGCCGGCGAACTCCCGCCCAACGACTGGGAGTCGGTCTTCGGCGGCCCCGCCTGGACCCGCGTCCCCGACGGCGACTGGTACCTGCACCTCTTCGCGCCCCAGCAGCCCGACCTCAACTGGCACAACCCCGAGGTCCACGAGGAGTTCGAGTCGATCCTGCGCTTCTGGCTGGGCCTGGGCGTGGACGGCTTCCGGGTCGACGTCGCGCACGGCATGATCAAGGCGGAGGGGCTGCCGGACATCGGCGCCCGGGAACAGGCCAAGATGATCGGCTCCCAGGTCCTGCCGTTCTTCGACCAGGACGGCGTGCACGACATCCACCGCTCCTGGCGCAGGCTGCTGGACTCGTACGACGGCGAGCGCATCGGTGTCGCGGAGGCGTGGGCCCCCACCCCCGAGCGGCTCGCCCTGTACGTGCGCCCCGACGAGCTGCACCAGGCGTTCAACTTCCAGTTCCTGAACTGTCCGTGGGACGCGCGGGCGATGCGCGCCGTCATCGAGGCGTCGCTCGCCGCGACCACCCTGGTCGAAGCCCCCACCACCTGGGTCCTGTCCAACCACGACGTGGTCCGCCACCCCACCCGTTACGGCGGCGGGGACGAGGCGCTGGGCCTGCGCCGGGCCCGCGCCGCCGCGCTGCTGATGCTGGCGCTGCCCGGTTCGGCGTACCTCTACCAGGGCGAGGAGCTGGGGCTGCCCGAGGTCACCGACCTGCCCGACGCGGTCCGCCAGGACCCGTCCTTCTTCCGCAGCGACGGCCAGGACGGCCTGCGCGACGGATGCAGGGTGCCGATGCCCTGGTCGGGCGACGCGCCGCCGTACGGCTTCTCCCCCGAGTCCGCCGCCCCCTCCTGGCTGCCGCAGCCCGACACCTGGAAGGACCTGACCGTCGAGGCCCAGACCGGTGACCCGCACTCCACCCTGGAGCTCTACCGCTCCGCGCTGGCCCTGCGCCGCGAGCTCCCGGGGCTGGGAGACGGACCGATCACCTGGCGGCAGGCCCCCGACGGCCTGCTGGTCTTCGGCCGCCCCGGCTTCGTCTGCACGCTCAACGCCACGGCCCGCCCCGCCGAACTCCCCGCTCCGGGGCGCCTCCTGATCGCCTCCGAGGCTCCCGCCACGCACGCCGGCGCCGTCACTCTCCCGCCCGATTCCTGCGCTTGGTGGGCAATCTGACATGCGCCCGGTACAGTCCACTCCCATGACCGCACGGCTTGCCGACATCGCAGCCCAGGCGGGGGTCAGTGAAGCGACGGTCAGCCGTGTGCTCAACGGCAAGCCGGGGGTTGCCGCGGCCACCCGCGAATCCGTACTTGCCGCGCTCGACGTCCTCGGATACGAGCGCCCCGTCCGCCTGCGCAGGCGCAGCGCGGGACTGGTCGGCCTCATAACCCCCGAGCTCGAGAACCCGATCTTCCCGGCCCTCGCCCAGGTCATCGGCCAGGGCCTGACCCGCCAGGGCTACACCCCCGTCCTCGCCACCCAGACCCCCGGCGGCTCCACCGAGGACGAGCTCACCGAGATGCTCGTGGACCGCGGTGTCTCCGGCATCATCTTCGTCTCCGGGCTCCACGCGGACACCACCGCCGACATGCAGCGCTACGAACAGCTGCGCGCCCAGGGTGTCCCCTTCGTCCTGGTCAACGGCTTCTCGCCGAAGGTCCAGGCGCCCTTCATCTCGCCCGACGACCGGGCGGCGATGCGGCTGGCCGTGACGCACCTGGCGTCGCTGGGCCACACCGGGATCGGTCTGGCCGTCGGCCCGAAGCGGTTCGTTCCCGTACTCCGCAAGATCGAGGGGTTCCGGACCGCCATGCAGGAGAGGCTCGGCCTCACCCCGGAGGAGGCGGAGGAGCGGATCCAGCACTCGCTCTACACCCTGGAGGGCGGCCAGGCCGCCGCCTCGGCCCTCATCGAGCGGGGCTGTACGGCGATCGTGTGCGCCAGCGACATGATGGCGCTGGGGGCGATCCGCGCCGCCCGCCGTCTGGGCCTCGACGTACCGCGTGACGTCTCGGTGGTCGGCTTCGACGATTCGCCGCTCATAGCGTTCACCGACCCTCCCCTGACGACCATCAGGCAGCCGGTGACGGCGATGGGGCAGGCCGCGGTCCGCACCCTCCTCGAAGAGGTCGGCGGCACCCCTGCGCCGCCCAGCGAGTTCGTCTTCATGCCCGAGCTGGTAGTACGTGGTTCAACGGCGTCGGGGCCTCGTCCGTAGGGCTGAGCACGTGCGAGCACCACCCGACCGGAGGATGATCGGAGGGGTGGTCCTCATCTGGCAGACTCTCTCCCCATGGGTGAACTGACCGTGAAGACTGTGGAAGGCCGGGCGGCCACCGCCCTCTCACCCAGCGCGGACGACGAGCAGCATCAGCCGTCCGCACGGTCGGCGGCCCTGAAGAGGCTTCGCTCGCCCCGCCGTCCGCGGATCTGGTTCGAGATCCTGCTGATCGCGGTCAGTTACTGGACGTACTCGCTGATCCGCAACGCCGTGCCGGAGCAGAAGGCCGCGGCCCTGCGCAACGCGGACTGGATCTGGCAGGCCGAGCAGACCCTCGGGATAGCGGTCGAGGAGACGGTCAATCGCGCCGTGAACTCGGTGACATGGCTCGTCGTGTCGATGAACTACTACTACGCGACGCTGCACTTCATCGTCACGATCGGCGTCCTGGTCTGGCTTTTCCGCTGGCATCCCGGCCGTTACGCGGCGACCCGCCTCGTCCTCTTCGCGACCACGGGCATCGCCCTGCTCGGTTACTACCTGTACCCCCTGGCGCCGCCCCGCCTGATGAACGGGCACGGCTTCATCGACACGGTCCTGGTGCACCAGACGTGGGGCTCGATGGCTTCGGGCAACTTCAAGAACATGTCGAACCAGTACGCCGCGATGCCCTCGATGCACATCGGCTGGTCCCTCTGGTGCGGCCTGACGATCTTCGCCGTGGCCACCGTCCCCTGGGTGAGGATCCTCGGCCTGCTCTACCCGACGGCCACCCTGGTCGTGATCGTCGCCACCGCCAACCACTTCTGGCTGGACGCGGTCGGCGGCATGCTCTGCCTCTCCTTCGGTTACGCCCTCAGCGGTGTCTGGTACGGCGCCCTGCCGCACCGCCTGCCGAAGCTGGTCGACGAGGACGTGTCGCGGCCCCGGACCGGCCGCCGGGTGTGGCCGGTCCGGGCGTAGCCGAAGGAGCGGTGCCCGCGCCGGGTCAGCCCCGGTGCGTGATCCTGCCGCCGGCCACGGTCAGGCGTACGGGTGCCTGTGCCACCTCGTCGGCCGGTGCCTCCACCGGGTCCAGGCCGAAGGCCGCCAGGTCGGCCCGCAGGCCCGGGGCGATGCGGCCCGAGACGGTCTGCTCGCCCGCCGCCACCGCCGCGTGCGTGGTGCAGCCCTCCAGCGCCATCAGGCCGGTCAGCGCACGGCCGGCCCCGGCGGCGCCGCGCGGGGCTCGGGCGGTGGCCAGTACCTGGCGTGCGTCGTAGTGGGCGATGGGCCAGTCCGAGCCGAGGGCCAGGACGGCGCCGGCGTCGCGCAGGTCGCGGCAGCGCCAGGCGCGGGCCGCGCGTTCGCCGCCGAGGCGCTTCGACCATTCGTCGGTGTGGTCGGCGCGGGTGTACGCGGTGTGGGGCGGCTGCATCGAGGCGATCACGCCGAGCTCGGCGAAGCGGGCGATCTGGTCCCCGGGGACGGTCTCGATGTGCTCGATGCGGTGGCGCAGCCGCCCGCTCGGGCCGAGGGACGCGACGGTGTCCAGGACGTGGCGCACGGCGGCGTCACCGATGGCGTGGGTGGCGGTGCGCACCCCTGCCTCGTGGAGGTGGCGCACCGCCCCGGTGTACGCCGCCGGGTCCGGCCAGAACGCTTCGGTGCCCTGGCCGTGGCAGTCGGCGTGCTCCAGCCAGGCGGTGCCGCCCTCGACCGTGCCGTCCATGAAGAACTTGACGCCGCCGACGCGCCAGAGGCGGCCCGCTTCCTTCTGGAGGGCGACGAGCTCGTCGAGCTCGGCGGTGTCCGCGCCCGGCATGCACCACGGGGCGAGGAGCAGCCGTACGGGCAGGTCGTCCGTCTCCTCGGCCGCCCGGAGCAGCTCCAGGGCGTCGCCGCCGAGGTCCATCACATGGGCGCCGGTCAGGCCGGTGGCGGCCATCGCGGAGAGCAGCTCGCCGAGGCGGGCGCGGCGCTCGGCGTACGACGGCCTGGGCACCCTGGCGCCGACCAGTTCCATGGCGGCGTGCTCGATCAGGTGCCCGGTGAGGCGGCCGTCGGCGTCGCAGACGATCTCCGAGCGCTGCGCGAAGGTGCGCGGCCCGGTGATCCCGGCGGCGTCGAGTGCGGCGCCGCTGGCCAGGGCCGAGTGGCCGTCGTAGAGGCGGATGAAGGCGGGGGCGTCGGCCACGGCGTCCTCGATGAGGGCGCGGTCGACGGGGCGGCCGCCGAAGGCGTTGTGGTCGAGGCCCCAGGCGGTGATCCAGCCCTCGTGGCGGTCGGCGCCGGCGAGGGCGGCGCGCAGCGCGTCGAGGTCGCGTACGGCGGAGAGGTCGAGTCCGGTGGACATCTCCAGGCCCCACACGGGGTGGCTGTGGCTGTCGACCAGGCCGGGGGTCAGGGTGGCCCCGGCCAGGCCGACGGTCTCGGTGCCGGGGCCGCGCCAGTCCTGTACGTCCGGCTCGCCGCCGACGGCGACGATCAGGCCGTCCTTCACGGCCACGGCGGTGGCCTCGGGGCGGTCGGGGTCGAGGGTGCGGACGCGGGCGTCGGTGAGGACGAGGTCGGCTGCGGGCATGTTTCTCTGCTTTCTCACTCGTTCGGTTCTGCGGCGAAGCCGGCGTACACCTGGGGCCTGCTGCGGCGCAGGCGCAGGGCGAGGGCGATGCCCAGGAGGAAGACGGCGGGCACGACGGAGACGAGGACGATGTTGACGCCGGTGGTCGCCCCCGAGAACAGGTCGACGTTCCTCGTCACGAGGAAGAGCGCGGTGGCGAGCAGCACGGCGGCCGCTGCGGGGGCGATGGTGGTGCGCCAGATGTTCTCGGTGTGGCTGACGCGCCGGAAGAAGAACGGCACGGCGATGGCGGCCAGCAGTTGCAGCGCCATCAGGCCGATCATGCCGGGGGTGTTCACCCACAGCAGCAGCTCGGTGTACGGGTCCGCCCCGGCCGCGGCGAAGCCGAGTACGACGACCAGGCCGAGGGCGGTCTGCGCGGCGCCGGCGAGGTGGGGCGAGCGGTGGCGGGGGTGGACCCTGCCGAGCGCGGCGGGCAGGACGTTCTCCTCCGCGAGGGAGAGCCCGTACCGGTTGATGGCGTTGTGGAAGGCGAGGAGGGAGGCGATGACGCTGGTGACGATGAGGATGTGCATCAGGTCCGCGGCCCAGCCGCCGACGTAGGTGGTGATGGCGGTGAAGAAGAGGCCGCCGGGGTCGTCTGTGGCGGCCTGGACGACCTTGTCGGAGCCGTAGGCCTGGATGACGGTCCAGACGACGAAGGCGTAGAAGAGGCCGAGGAAGGCGACGGCGACGTAGGTGGCGCGCGGGATCGTACGGCCGGGATCGCGGGCCTCGCGGCGGTAGATCGCGGTGGACTCGAAGCCGGTGAACGCGGCGAAGGCCATGGCGAGGACGGCGATCATGCCGGGCGCCACGATGTTGCCGGGGGCGAAGGAGTCGGCGGAGAGCCCCTGGGCCCCGCCGTCCAGCAGGACGCCGCCGGCCAGCAGCACGAGGATGCCGGTCTCGGCGAGGAGGAGTACGCCGAGGACCTTGGCGCCGAAGTCGATGGACCGGTAGCCGAGGTACCAGACGAGCAGGAGCCCGGCGACGGACACCGGGAGCCACGGGATGTCGATGCCCCACAGGGACTCGGCGGTGTCCTGGGTGGCGCTGCCGAGCAGGCCGTAGACGCCGATCTCCATGCCGTTGTAGCCGATCAGGGCGAGCAGCGCGGCGCCCATGCCGACGGGGCGGCCGAGGCCCCGGCTGATGTACGCGTAGAAGCCGCCGCCGTGGCGTACGTACCGGGTCATGGTGGTGAACCCGACGGCGAAGACGGCGAGGGTGATGCCGGCCATGAGGTAACCGGCCGGGGCGCCGACACCGCCGAGCATGACGGCGAGCGGGGCGACGCCGGCCATGACGGTGAGCGGGGCGGCGGCCGAGACGACGAAGAAGACGATGTCCGAGGTGCCGAGGGTGGCGCGGCGGAGGGTGGGCGGCCCGGCGGCCGGTCCGGTTCTCTCGTCCCGGGAGCTCGGGGAGCTCGGGGAGCTCGGGGAGGTCTGGGGGGTCACAGACATGCGGGGGCAGGCCCTTCTGCGGCAGGCGGGGAGGCAGGGGCGACCGGAAACCTAAAGGCTTTCGGTTTCGGCAATGTAGCCTCCGGATGGTCATCCGGGAAGACCTGGAAGCGACCCGAGACCGAAGGGGAACAGACATGGGCCGGCCGCGCACACCACTGCTGGACAGGGAGCGCATCACCACGACGGCGCTGGAGCTCGTCGACGAGCAGGGCGAATTCAGCGTCCCGCAGATCGCACGGCGGCTCGGAGTGCAGACCGGGTCGGTCTACCACCACGTCGACGGCCGGGACGGGATCGTCGAGCTGCTGCGCGTACGGGTCACCTCCGCCATCGACACCTCGACGCTGGAGACCGGCCCCTGGGACGCCGCGATGGCCGCCTGGGCCCGCTCCTACCGCGCCGCCTTCGCCGCCCACCCGCGCGCGATCCCGCTCCTCATGACCTCACCGGTGCGCGCGCCGAAGGTCCTCGGCCACTACGAGCGCGCCGCGCGGCTGCTGCTGGACGCGGGTTTCGGGCCGGCGGACGTGATGGTCGTGATCAGCGCGCTGGAGAACCTGGTGCTGGGCTCGGCGCTGGACATGGCGGCGCCGGAGACGATGTGGGAGCTTCCGGACGAGACGGCGACGCCGTGGCTGGCCCGCGCCCTGGCGGCGGCCGGCCCCGACCGCACCCACGCGGCGTTCGACCTGGCCCTGGAGGGCTTCATGGCGCACTGCCGTCGCCTGCTGGGGGATGCGTCCGCCTAGAGTGCCCGGCGGACAGGACGTCCGGGGAGGGGGCCCCTTCTCATAGCGTTCCGCACGTTTCTGAGCCCACTCGGCACCAACGCGCCCAGCGTCGGGACGGTGGTCGAGAACCCCGTCGTCCGCCCGGGCGAGCAGCTCCACTGCACCGTGACCGTCCAGGGCGGCGGAGCGGACGTCGAGGCCGAGGTGAAGGTGGGCACCTGGCCGGCCCGGGTGCGGGGCCGGCGGGTGGCGCCCCACCGGCAGGAGACCGGCTTCTTCTTCCCCGAGTCCGCCGGGCGCGGACGGTCCGGGCCGGAGGCCGTGTTCGTCGCCCGCGGGGACGCCGTCGATCTGCACCCGGGCGGCTGGCCGCCGGCCACCTTCGGCTACGCGGACATGGACCCGGCGAAGTGGGCCGCCGCGCTGGACGCGCACATCCCGGCGCACTGGACGCGGTAGGCCTCAGCCCCCGTAGAACAGCTCCTCGACGACTGCCCGCGCGCGCCGCGTCGTGCGCCGGTAGTCGTCGAGCATGTCCCCCATGTGCCCCGCCTCGTACCCCAGGTACCGGGCCACCGCGCCCAGTTCGCGCGCGTCCGAGGGGAACGTGTCGCCCGCCCTCCCCCGGACCAGCATCACCGCGTTGCGCACCCGCGTCGCCAGTACCCACGCCTCGTCCAGCACCGCCGCGTCGTCCGCCGCGATGAGGTCCGCCTCGCGCGCCGCCGCGAGGGCCTCGCGCGTACGGGTGGTCCGCAGGCCCGGCTCCGCCGCCCCGTGCCGCATCTGGAGCAGCTGGACCGTCCACTCGACGTCGCTGAGCCCGCCCCGGCCCAGCTTCGCGTGCAGCGTCGGGTCCGCGCCGCGCGGCATCCGCTCGGACTCCATGCGCGCCTTGAGCCGCCGGATCTCGCGCACCGCCTCCTCGCCGAGCCCCGCCCGCGGATACCGCAGCGGATCGACGAGCTCGACGAAACGCCGCCCGAGGTCCGCGTCCCCCGCCACCGGCTCCGCGCGCAGCAGCGCCTGGCTCTCCCAGGCCAGCGACCACCGCCGGTAGTACGCCGCGTAGGAGGCGAGCGTACGCACCATCGGTCCGCTCTTGCCCTCCGGCCGCAGGTCCGCGTCGATCATCAACGGCGGGTCCGAGGTGGGGAGCTGGAGCAGCCGCCGCATCTCGGCGACGACCGTGTTAGCGGCCCGCGCCGCCTCCTGCTCGTCCGCGCCCTCGCGCGGCTCGTGCACGAAGAGAACGTCCGCGTCGGACCCGTAGCTCAGCTCGTGGCCGCCGAAGCGTCCCATCCCGATCACCGCGAACCGCGTCGGCAGCGTGTTCCCCCACCGCTCCCGCACGGCGGCCCGCAGCGCGCCGGCGAGCGTGGCGGCGTTGAGGTCGGTCAGGGCGTTGCCGACGCGGTCGACGAGCGCTCCGGGGTCCTCCTCCGCCGGGCTCTCCTCGGTTCCGTACGACCCGATGATGTCCCCTGCGGCGGTACGGAACAGCTCCCGCCGCCGCACCCCCCGCGCCGCCACGACCGCCGCCTCCGCACCGTCCGCCCGCCCGACCGCGGCCAGCACCTCCTGCTCCAGGTGCGCCCGGCCGCGCGGCTTGAGCCCCTGCGGGTCGCCGAGCAGCGCCACCGCCTCCGGCGCCCGCAGCAGCAGGTCGGGGGCGAGCCGCCCGGCCGACAGGACCCGCGCCAGGTTCTCCGCCGCCGCCCCCTCGTCCCGCAGCAGCCGCAGGTACCACGGCGTCTTGCCCAGCGCGTCGGACACCTTCCGGAAGCCGAGCAGCCCGGCGTCCGGGTCGGCGGAGTCCGCGAACCAGCCCAGCAGCACCGGGAGCAGCGTCCGCTGGATGGCCGCCTTGCGCGTCACACCGGAGGCGAGCGCCTCCAGATGCCGCAGCGCGGCGGCCGGATCGGCGTAACCCAGCGCTTCGAGCCGCTGTCCCGCCGCCTTGGGGCTGAGCCGGATCTCGCCGGGCGCGAGCTGGGCGACCGCGTCGAGCAGCGGCCGGTAGAAGATCTTCTCGTGCAGCCGCCGCACCACCGCCGCGTGCCGCCGCCACGCCCGGTCGAGCTCGGCGACGGGCTCGGTGCGCAGCCCGAGCGAGCGCCCGAGCCGCCGCAGGTCGGCCTCGCCCTGCGGCACGAGGTGCGTGCGGCGCAGCCGGTACAGCTGGATGCGGTGCTCCATGGCGCGCAGGAAGCGGTACGCCTCGTCCAGCTGCGCGGCGTCCACCCGCCCCACGTACCCGCCCGCCGCGAGTGCCTTCAGCGCCCCGAGCGTCGACCCGTGGTGCAGCGTCGCGTCGCTGCGCCCGTGCACCAGCTGGAGGAGCTGTACGGCGAACTCGACGTCCCGCAGCCCGCCGGGCCCCAGCTTGAGCTCGCGGTCCACCTGCGCGGCGGGGATGTTGTCGACGACGCGGCGGCGCATCTTCTGCACGTCGGGCACGAAGTTCTCGCGCTCGGCGGCCTGCCACACGAGCGGTGACACGGCCTCGACGTACTCCAGGCCCAGCGCGAGGTCGCCGGCCACCGGCCGCGCCTTGAGCAGGGCCTGGAACTCCCAGGTCTTGGCCCACCGCTGGTAGTACGCGAGGTGGCTGGAGAGCGTCCGCACCAGCGGCCCGTTGCGTCCCTCGGGCCGCAGGTTCGCGTCGACCGGCCAGATCGTGCCCTCGGTGTTCGTCTCGGAGCAGATCCGCATCAGGTGGGAGGCGAGCCGGGTCGCGGCGCCGATCGCCTTCTCCTCGTCGGCGCCCTGCGCCCCCTCCGGCGCCTCCGCCACGAAGATCACGTCCACGTCGGAGACGTAGTTCAGCTCGTGGCCGCCGCACTTGCCCATCGCGATCACCGCGAGCCGGCACGCGGCGGCGTCCTGCGGGGCGGCCTCGCGGGCGATGGCGAGCGCGGCGCGCAGGGTCGCCGTCGCCAGGTCGGCCAGTTCGGCGGCGGTCTGCGCGACATCGGTCGTACCGCACACGTCGCGGGCCGCGATCGACAGCAGGCAGCGCCGGTACGCGACCCGCAGCGACACCGGGTCGGTGGCACCGGCGAGGCACCGCTCGAATTCGGCGACCCCGGGGTGCAGGTCGGCCGCCTCGTACGTGACGAGCGCGTGCCAGTCGTGCGGATGGCGCGCCAGGTGGTCGCCGAGCGCCTCCGACGCGCCGAGCACACCGAGCAGCCGGTCACGCAGCGGCTTGGCGGTGACGAGGGTGTCGAGGAGGACGCGCCGCCCGGCGTCGTCCTGCGCCTCGGCCAGCCGTACGAGTCCGAGGAGCGCCAGGTCGGGGTCGGCGGTCGCGCCGAGCGCGTCCAGGAGCACCGGGTCGGTCCGTACGGCCGCGAGCCCGGGGGCGTCGAGGAGCCGCTCGGCGGCGGACGGATCGGTGAAACCGTGCCGCAGCAGCCGTGTGAAGGTACTGCTCCTGCGCCCCGGCGCCGACATTGTGCCTCCTGCTCCGGCCGTCCCGCGGACCGTACGGCCGCCCGGTCAAGGTCCGGCTCACGAGCCTATCCGCAGGAGCGGCGAGACGGCCTCCCACCCTGCGGACCTGGGAGAAGGGCTGTGACGGAAAAGGCCAGTGACATGTACAACATCGCCGGTTTTCGGTGCCGGTGAACCGGATGCCCCGTGCCACTCTCTTCACTTCTGCTCCACAGTCAGCGCGATGTTCAGCGCCGTCCTGGGCGCAACCCCGTTCCGTACGCCGTACCCCCGCACACCGAAAGCACCGTTCCTATGCCGCCCAGGGCCCGTAGTCCCTTCCGCCTGCCCCGCCGCAGCATGCCCAGCGTCGCTCTCGCGACGCTGCTGCTGGCGGTGACGGGCGTCCAGCTCGCGCGTCCCGCCGTCCCGCCGTCCTCCGGTCCCACGGCGGCCAGGACCGTCACGGCCGACACCGCGGGCACGGTGGACGCGGCGGGCCGGGCGGACGCCGACGGGCCGTCCCGCGGCGCACACGAGTCCGTGGTGCAGATCCTCTCCCACCCGGACGACGACCTGTTCTTCATGAACCCCGACCTCAGCCAGTCGATACGCACCGGCCAGAGCCTGACCTCGGTCTACCTGACGGCGGGCGAGGCGGACGGGGTCAACTCCTTCCGCGGCGGCAAGAACGAGGGCGTCCCGCTGCCCGCCCCCGACAAGATGCGGTACGCCGAGGCCCGGCAGAACGGCATACGCGCCGCGTACGCCGAGATGGCCACCGGCGACCGCACCAGCCCCTGGAAGCGCTCCGCGATCCGCACGGCGGGCGGCGGCTGGGCCGAGCTGGACACGCTGAAGGCGCACCCGAAGGTCAGCCTGGTCTGGCTCCAGCTGCACGAGGCGGGCGCCAGCGCCGCGGACCGGCCGCACAGCCTGCACGGGCTGTGGGACGGCCGGATACAGGCCCTGGAGTCGCACCTGTCGTCCGACACCCCGGTCAAGGAGACCTTCGCGTACTCCAGGGACCAGGTCGTGCGGACGATCACCGGGGTGCTGGAGCGCTTCCGGCCGACGTTCGTACGAATGCTGGACCCGACGAACGGCCGCGAGACCACGCCGCAGATGCTCCCCGACCACCAGGACCACATGTACGGCGCCAGGTTCGCCCAGCTGGCGCTCAGCGAGTACGGCGAAACCGCCGGCCGCCCGCACTTCACCGTCCAGAACTACCTCGGCTACCTCAACGGCAGCCTGCCGCACGTCCTGGGCCCCGAGGCCGTGCGGGAGAAGCTGCACACGCTGGAGACGTACGCCTGGACCGACTACCCGGACAACTACTGCGGCGCGGAGGCCGGCTGCGGCGACCGCAAGGTGGCGGGGCGGCCCACGGGCCCCGGCTGGGTGTACGGCATCCGCTACTCGCGCAACACCAGCACCTCGTGGCTCCAGAGCGGCGCGCGGGAGGGCGAGCTGTGGGCGTTCGCGGTGCTGGACACGCGCCTCGCGGTCTGGCACCGCGAGGCGGGCACCGGGGCGGGAGACCGGCCCGTGTGGACCGGTCCGACGCTGCTCGGCGAAACCGGCCTGGACAGCGGCATCACCTCCGAGAAGCTGCCCGACGGCCGCATCGCCCTCTTCGGCACCCGCACCTCCTTCGACGGCCCCGCCGGCTACCGCAGGGACGTCGTCACCACCGTGCAGCGCACCGTGGGCGGCACGTTCGGCCCCTGGCAGGCCCTCGGCATGCCGCGCCCCGCCCACGCGCCCGAGTCCCTGGACATCAGCGCCCCGGCGGTGACGGTGGACCGCGAGGGCCGGGCGACGGTCTACCTCCGCGACGGTGACCACGGGCTCAGCTCCCGTACGCAGCTGTCCGACGGCACCTGGGCGCCCTGGCGGGCGCTGGGCGGCCGTCAGGTGTTCGGCGACCCGGCCACGGCCACCGACAGCGCGGGCCGCGACTACGTCTTCGCGCAGACCCTCACGTCGACCGTCGTATGGACCCAGGACGCACCCGGCGCCCCGATGCGCGGCCCCGTGCCCACCGCCCTGCCCGCGACGCCGCTGCCGCCGACCGTCCGCCCGGACGGTGACGGCGTACGCCTGTACTTCCGCAAGCCGGACTCCGGCGCCGTCCGGACGGCCCGCTTCACCGCCGGGACCGCCCCGGGCGCGGTGACCGCCGCGGCCCCGGCGGCCCCGCGCGTCATCGACCTGGGCGGCCGGGCGGGCTTCGGCCCGGTGAGCGCCGCGGGCACCCTGCTGGCGGCCCGCGACGGCTCGGGCCGGCTCGGCACGGCCGAACTTCCCACCGGCCCCGCCGGCACACCGCGCTGGAACAGGAGCGGCGGCTTCCTCTTCGGCGGAGCCCCCGCGTCCGCCACGGACGCGGCGGGGAACACCTCGGTGGCGGCGGTGGCCCTGGACGGCCGGCTCCACTGGAGCGGCCGGGACTCCTCCGGCTGGCAGCCGGTGGGCACGAACGCCCGGTGAGTTCCGCTCGCGGTCTGCCCCTGCCGACAGGACTCTGTAACGAGAGGTGGACCGCGAGCGAGAGGGAAACACCGTGGAACCGGAACCGCAGAGCAGGCTGGACCCCCGTTACAGCGACGAGGGCGCGACCGCGGCCTCCTGGTCCGACGCGGTGGCGCGCCTGGCACAGGCGGAGCTGTTCTGGCTGACGACCGTACGCCCGGACGGCCGCCCGCACGTCACCCCGCTGCTGGCCGTCTGGCAGGACGACGCGCTGTACTTCTGCACGGGCCCGGCGGAACGCAAGGCGAAGAACCTCGCCGCCAACCGGAACGTCGTCCTGACCACCGGCAGGAACACCCTGCACGAGGGGATCGACCTGGTGGTCGAGGGCGAGGCTGCGCGGGAGACCGACGAGCCGCGCCTGCGGCGCCTGGCGGAGGCGTACGAGACGAAGTACGGCCCGGACTGGCACTTCGACGTACGCGACGGGGCGTTCCAGGGCGCGGGCGAGGGCGACCGGGCCGTGGTGTTCCGCGTCGCCCCGTCGACGGCCTTCGGCTTCGGCAAGGGCGTCTACAGCCAGACCCGCTGGCTCTTCGGCTGATCCCTCCGGCCGGCCGCTTCAGCCGGCCGGCGTGGCCCGCAGCACCAGCGTGTGGAACCCGAAGCAGCCCCGGTACACGTGCAGCCACTCGGACCGGTGCCGGTCCGCCGCCGCGAGGGCCTCCCGGGCGAGGGGGTCCCCGGGGTGGTCGAGGGCCCACTCCGCCAGGGCCCCCGTCCAGTGCCACTCGTAGTCGTCCAGCTCCCGGCGGGTGCTGAGGTGCCCGAACACGGGCGTCCAGCCGTCCGCGGCCACCCGGTCCATGGTCGTGGCCAGATCCTCGTACTCCCCGAGCATCTCCCGTGCCTCGGCGCTGGGCGCGGCCTCCCAGTACGCGTCGCCGACGAGCACCCGGCCGCCGGGCGCGAGGTGCTCGCGGGCCGTGGCGAGCGTGCCCGTCAGCCCGCCGAAGGCGTGGGTGGCCCCCACGCTCATCACGACGTCGAAGCCCCGCTCCGAGGCGAACGCCCCGGCATCCTGCTCATGCAGCACCAGCCGGTCCCCGACGCCCCGCGCGTCGGCCTGCTCGCGTGCCTCCTCCAGCGCGTCGGCCGACACGTCGACGCCCACGGCCGTCGTCCCCGGATGCGCGACCAGCGCCCGTACGAGCCATTCGGCCTGCCCGCACCCGAGGTCGAGCAGCCGCTCGTCCCCCCGGACGACGGCCCGCCCGAGGAGGCGGCGCACGGATTCGTCGTCGAGCGGGGCGGCGACGGGGTGACTGGCATGGGCCAGCCGCGAGATCAGTGATCGGTTCATCCGCGCACCCTCCCATCGTCGCCGGTCCCGCCGCACCGGCTTTTCTCCGCCCCGGTGCTCACCCGGGGCAGCTCCCGTCGCGTACGGACCGGGGAGAGGAAGACCGGCACGAAGGCCGGCGCCAGGCAGCAGCCGCCCACCCACAGCGCCGTGTGCGCCCCGGCGAACCCGCCGATCACGCCCGCCACCGCGGAGCCGACGGCGAGCGCACCGCCGAGCATGAAACGGAAGGTGGCGTTCATGCGGCCGAGGAGCGGGGCGGGCGCAGCGCGCGGCGGGCCTGGTGCTCTATGCCCGGACAGGCGCCGGAGAGGCCCTGACGGCCGCCGGCCGCGGCGGCCCGGGGCCGGCGGCATGACGCCACCGGCCCCGACGGCCCCGGGCTGCCGCTAGAGCACCGGCAGGTTCTTGCGGAGCTCGAAGGCCGTGACCTCGGAGCGGTACTCCTCCCACTCCTGCTTCTTGTTGCGCAGGAAGAAGTCGAAGACGTGCTCGCCCAGCGTCTCGGCGACCAGTTCGCTGCGCTCCATCAGGGCGATGGCCTCGCCGAGGTTCTGCGGCAGCGGCTCGATGCCCATCGCGCGGCGCTCGGCGTCGGACAGCGCCCAGACGTCGTCGTCGGCGCCCGGCGGGAGCTCGTAGCCCTCCTCGATGCCCTTGAGCCCGGCGGCGAGCAGGACGGCGTACGTCAGGTACGGGTTCGCGCCGGAGTCGATCGAGCGGACCTCGACGCGCGCCGAGCCGGTCTTGCCGGGCTTGTACATGGGGACGCGGATCAGCGCGGAGCGGTTGTTGTGGCCCCAGCAGATGTACGACGGGGCCTCGCCGCCCGAGCCGGCCGTGCGGGTGGAGCCGCCCCAGATGCGCTTGTAGGAGTTGACCCACTGGTTGGTGACGGCGGAGATCTCCGCGGCGTGCTTGAGCAGGCCCGCGATGAAGGAACGGCCGACCTTGGAGAGCTGGTACTCCGAGCCCGACTCGTAGAACGCGTTGCGGTCGCCCTCGAAGAGGGAGAGGTGGGTGTGCATGCCCGAGCCCGGGTATTCGCTGAACGGCTTCGGCATGAAGGTGGCCTGCACGCCCTGTTCCAGCGCCACCTGCTTCATGACCAGCCGGAACGTCATGATGTTGTCGGCGGTCGACAGCGCGTCGGCGTAACGGAGGTCGATCTCCTGCTGGCCCGGGGCGCCCTCGTGGTGGCTGAACTCGACCGAGATGCCCATGGACTCCAGCATGGTGATCGCCTGGCGGCGGAAGTCCATGCCGACGTTCTGCGGGGTGTGGTCGAAATAACCCGAGTTGTCGGCGGGCGTGGGCCGGGTGCCGTCCAGGGGCTTGTTCTTCAGCAGGAAGAACTCGATCTCGGGGTGGGTGTAGAAGGTGAAGCCGAGGTCCGAGGTCTTGGCGAGGATCCGCTTCAGCACGTAGCGCGGGTCCGCGAAGGACGGCGAGCCGTCCGGCATCAGGATGTCGCAGAACATCCGGGCCGTGCCGGGGGCCTCGGCCCGCCACGGGAGGATCTGGAAGGTGCCCGGATCCGGCTTGGCGATCATGTCGGACTCGTACACGCGGGCGAAGCCCTCGATCGCGGAGCCGTCGAAACCGATGCCTTCGTCGAACGCCTGTTCAAGTTCGGCCGGGGCCACCGCGACCGACTTCAGGAAGCCGAGTACGTCGGTGAACCACAGGCGCACGAACCGGATGTCGCGTTCCTCGAGCGTACGGAGCACGAATTCCTGCTGCTTATCCATCTGGTCTTCCTACCCATCCTTGCCGGTCAAGCCGCCTGCTCCCACGCCTCGGGCGCACGTCGGGGCACCTGAGCATCCCACCACACGGTTTCCAACACGTTGCGGCCCCTCGGACCGACATCCGGCATCGTGCAGGTGTACACCGGGCTGCGGCCCGGCGCCGCCCCCGTACCGCTTTCCCCCTAGTGTCCGCGGCACGCCGGAGCGGGTCCACGCCGGCGCATCGGCGGCGGAATATCTGTCACGGCCGGAACAGACATGCCACACTCGTAGTGTTCCGCTCCGAGCGCTACAGAAGATGGTGCAAGTGACCGCTGAGACCCACCAGAACACCAAGGCCGACCGCTTCGACGACGACGACTTCCCCGCCTACACCATGGGCCGGGCCGCCGAGATGATCGGCACCACCCCCGCGTTCCTGCGGGCCGTCGGCGAAGCGCGGCTGATCACCCCGCTGCGCTCCGAGGGCGGCCACCGCCGCTACTCCCGCTACCAGCTGCGCGTCGCCGCCCGCGCCCGGGAACTGGTCGACCAGGGCACCCCCATCGACGCGGCCTGCCGGATCGTCATCCTCGAGGACCAGCTGGAAGACGCCCTGCGCATGAACGAACAACTGCGCGAGCCAGGCCGTTCCGAACAGCAGGAGCAGAATATCTAGTGCGGCAGCTGCAGAATTTAAAGCGGCCTGCATGGAGAGTTTATGGCGGCGCGGCGGATGTGACGAAAGACCCCCGGTCACGTCCGCGACGCCGTGCTAGTGTGGATCTCAAGTTGCAGTTGTGGTTCCCAAAACTTCAAGTGCTCCTACGGCTCCATGCCGCGGGCGCACTTTCGTATTTCCGGTGCTTTGTTTCCGGACGGGGCAATCATCGCGGCAACGCGACTCGGAGTCCGCACAGGGCGGCCTCCGGCACTGCTCCAAAGGAGAATGACATGGCTTCCGGCACCGTGAAGTGGTTCAACGCAGAAAAGGGCTTCGGCTTCATCGAGCAGGAGGGCGGCGGCGCTGACGTCTTCGCCCACTACTCCAACATCGCCACCCAGGGCTTCCGTGAGCTCCAGGAAGGCCAGAAGGTGACCTTCGACGTCACGCAGGGCCAGAAGGGCCCGCAGGCCGAGAACATCGTTCCCGCCTGACGCTGACGCGTACACACGGTCGGGGCCCGCACCTGAGGGTGCGGGCCCCGTCTCGTTGCTTCGAATCGTTGCCCCGACTCGGTCGCCGTACAGCGCCACCGACTCATGAGCGGTCGGCCACGATTCCCGTCGACCCCGCCCCCGTCCGTGCTTTCTCCGTACGGATTCCAGCCACTTCGAAGCGCCCGGCCGAAAGGTATTCAAACCCTTCCGGGCCGACTTCATTTCGGCTTCTTATTTACCGGCTCGTTCTTGCGATTCCTTGCGGCAGTCACTGCTGCCCGGAATTCCTCGAAACGTGCCCATCGAGGAAAGGTTCAGATGAACCGCGCAGCACGTTCGAACGACCGTGACCGATTCTCCCGTACCCGCGCCGGCGGCAACTTCGCCGGCCGCACCAGCGACCGCGGCGAGCGCTTCCGCCCGGCGGGGCCGGGCCGCTCCTCCGGGTCTTCCGGCTCTTCCCGCCGGCCCGCCCAGCGCCGGTCCTCCGCGCCGCAGGGCGAGTTCGCCCTGCCGGTCAGCACCACGCCGGCCCTGCCCGCGGTCGAGACCTTCGGTGAGCTCGACATGCCCGCGCCCCTGCTGGCGGCGCTCGCCGC